>JAFGVP010000061.1 GCA_016937945.1 Pontiellaceae bacterium
GGGGCACACCGTCAAACTTACGGACCGCACCTTTAAGCTCCAGATTCACCGTCCGGTGGAATTCCCGCTCTACACCTCCAGCATTCGCACCCAGGACCGGCCCGGCGATCTCCTCGCGATTGACGCCGAAACCATGCGCCCGATGCCTTCAATCAAAACCGTGATCGGCACGAAGAACAAAAAAGCCGCCGGCGCGATTGAAGTTCAGCTGCATGCACGGCTCACAGAAATCGGCACCATCGAGGTCTGGTGCAGCGAAGCCGCCGGAACCCGGGAATGGCGTTTGCAGTTTGATGCCAGAGCGGCTACGCAGACCGACCGCACTGTGGCGGAAGACGAGGCAAATCGGCAGGGGCTGGTTGACGAAAGCGTGGTCCGGCGCAGTGTCGCTCATCTGGAAAACGTTCTTGGTCCGAATCACAAAGGCGACCCATCATCCCTGCTGAAAGAGCTCGAACAGATTTGCGAGTCCGATCGCGGCGAATGGCCGCCGGCGCTCTTGCGCCGTTGGTTTGAATCGCTGATTCCGTGGTCGGCCTGCCGCGATGCCAGCTCCGCTCTGGAGGCCAGATGGCTTAACCTGACCGGTTATACACTGCGCCCCGGCTACGGATTTGCCGTCGACGACTGGCGTGTCGCGCAGGCATGGAAACTGAAGCAAAACGGCGTGATAAACCATCGTAACGAAATGTGCCGTGCGGAATGGTGGATTCTGTGGCGGCGCCTCGCCGGCGGATTGACCGAAAACCAGCAGATGGAGCTGGCCAATCCATTGATCAGGCAGTGGAACACGCGTATCAATAATCCGAATGCGAAACCGAAAAAACAGAACGACTTTCAGTTCGGCGATCACGAATGTGCCGAAGTGTGGCGGATGCTCGGATCACTCGAACGACTGCCCCTCGCCGTCCGGAAAACCCTGGGGGAACTGCTGATTCACTGGATTGAACGCAAGGGCCATAGAATCTCAAACGGCGCCGCCGTCTGGGCGCTTGGCCGCATCGGCGCCCGCGTTCCGACCTATGGACCGCTCGATACCATTGTCGAGGCCGAAGCCGTCGAAGGATGGATCGAGCGTCTTCTTGCCCTGTCCGAGCCTTCGCATGAAACCGCTTTTGCACTGATGCACATGGCGCGCCGGACCGATGACCGCTACCGCGACATTTCGGAACCCATCCGCATCCGAATTCTGGAGTGGATGCGGTCGATCGATGCGTCACCCCGCCTCATCGAACTCGTTCGTGACGGCGGCCTGCTCGACGCCGAAGAACAGGACCACACCTTCGGCGAAGCCCTCCCTCCGGGGCTACATTTACAATGATGGCCAAAAGCAACGAATGGCACTGACATAAACGCTTTTACCATCTCCGCTTCGCTCCGATGCCGTTACAAAGGGGTGCTGCAAAGGATTTATAGTAGGCGTTCTATGTTGTACGCCCGGAGCCTAAGCGGAGAGCGTATTTGATACAAAAGAGACTTAATACCAATGATTGATAGGTTTTTTGATTTTCAAGGCCGCCGGGCCGGCGGCGATACGTACCGCAGGCGGCCCGCCTGCCTAAAGCGTTAAACGGGTCGAAATATGCACTAAAAAAAGCGGCGCACGCCCGAAGGCATGGCCGCTTTTCAATATTCGAGGATCGACTACTTATAGACGACTTCGCCAAGACGCAGTTCATTCTTGAAGCTGCGGAGCTTGGTGTCGGCATCGATGACCACCATTTCAACATCCGCCATTTCGCAGAATGCTTCCAGATGACGAACGTCAACCTGCTGCGTGTATACGGAGTGGTGAGCCGCGCCGGCAAGGATCCATGCTGCGGCACCAATCTTAAGGTCAGGCTGCGGAATCCAGAGCGCGCGGGCAACCGGAAGCTTGGGAAGATCGTGTTCCGGCTCTACGGCTTCCACTTCGTTCACGACAACACGGAAACGGTTGCCCATGTCGATCGGGGAAACGTTCATGGCCGGACCGGCCGGGGAGTTGAACACGAGACGGGCCGGAGCATCCTTGCCGCCGATTCCGAGCGGATGCACTTCGAGCGAAGGCTTGCCGGCCGCGATGGACGGGCAAACTTCGAGCATGTGCGAACCGAGAACTTTCTGGCCACCGGTCTTGTCGAGGTGGTAGGTGTAGTCTTCCATGAAGGAGGTACCGCCATCGAGCCCTTCGCCCATCACTTTCATGATGCGAACCATGGCGGCGGTTTTCCAGTCGCCTTCGGCGCCGAAGCCGTAGCCGTCTGCCATCAGGCGCTGTACGGCCAGACCGGGTAGCTGCTTGAAGCCATAGAGGTTTTCGAAGGTGGTTGTGAAGGCCTTGAATCCGCCGTTTTCGAGGAATGCACGCAGTCCGATTTCAATACGGGCCTGTTCGCGGACATTGGCTTCCGTGGCGTCGCCATGGATGTCGTAGAGTTCCGCATATTCTGCAACGACGACGTCGATCTGCTCTTCGGTAACCTTATCAACATAGGCGCGCAGATCGCCCATGGCGTATCCGTTGACTTCATAGCCGAACTTGATCTGGGCTTCCACCTTGTCACCTTCGGTCACGGCAACCTGACGCATGTTGTCGCCGAAACGGGCAATCTTGAGGTTCTGGGCTTCGTTCCAGCCAAGAGCGGCACGGGTCCAGACGCCCAGCTCTTCGCGAACGACCGGATCTTCCCAATGACCGACCACGATGCCGCGGTTCTTGCGCAGGCGGGAGCAGATGAATCCGAACTCACGGCCGCCATGTGCGGACTGATTCAGGTTCATGAAGTCCATGTCGATTTCGGACCACGGAATATCGCGACCGAATTGCGTGTGCATGTGGACAAAAGGTTTTTTGAGGGTGGTCAGACCCTTGATCCACATTTTGGCCGGGCTGAACGTGTGCATCCAGGTGATGAGGCCGATGCAGTTTTCAGCAGCATTGGCATCGCGGCACATTTCATACACTTCGTTCGGGGTCTTAACGGTTTCCTTCCATACCACTTCGGCAGGAATGGTGGCGTCGGCATTAAGTGCCTCCGCGATTTGCTTGGCGTCGGCGGCAACCTGCTCAAGGGTCTTCGGCCCGTAGAGGTGCTGGCTTCCGGTAACGAACCAGAGTTCTAACTTTTTAGACATGTGAACTACTCCTTATTTAACATTGTTGTATTTGTATCTCAAAAAGAGCCCGTTCCCAAGGAACGGGCATGAAATGACCTATTTTACGCTGAATTTGTAAATGGTGGTCGTATCGTATTTTTCACCCGGGCGCAGGATCACGCTCGGCCAGCCTTCTTCACCTTCGTGATTGATGCTGTCCGGGCTATGCTGGGTTTCCAGGCACAGTCCACTGCGATATCCATAGGCTTTGCCGGATTTACCCACCAGACGACCGTCCAGGAAGTTGCCGCCATAAAACTGAATGGAAGGCTCTTCCGTGATAACTTCCAGAACGCGGCCGCTGGTCGGTTCATACAGAACCGCAGCCACTTCCATTCCGTCACCCTTGCGGTCCAGTACCCAGTTGTGGTCATAGCCGGGGCCATATTTAATCTGCTGGTTATCCGCATCAACTCCCTTGCCGATTTCGGTCGGCTGACGGAAGTCGAACGGCGTGCCGGTTACATCCGCAAGCTCGCCGGTCGGAATCAGGCCGGCATCGACCGGCGTGGTCTTCGACGCATTGATCTGCAGCAGATGCCCGTTAATGGAACCGCTTCCTTCGCCCGCGAGGTTGAAGTAGGTGTGGTTGGTTACATTAACGACGGTTGCCTTGTCGGTGGTGGCTTCGTAGTGCATGACGATTTCGTTGTCATCGGTCAGCGTATAGGTCACGCTGAGCTTCAGGTTACCGGGATAACCCTCTTCGCCATCCTTGGCGAGGTAGCTCAGCTTGACGCCGTTTTCAACGACTTCCGCGGTCCAAACAACCTTATCGAACCCAATGTTTCCGCCATGCAGGTGGTTTTCACCATTGTTGGTGGCGAGCTCATATTCAACACCATCGAGCGTGAACTTACCCTTCGCGATGCGGTTGCCGTAACGGCCGACCACGGCGCCAAAGTAAGGACGGTCAATGGCATTGATATAACTATCGACACTGTCATATCCCAGTGCAACGTCAGCCATGTTGCCTTCGCGATCCGGAACCACGATGGATGTGATGATTGCGCCATAGTTGGTGATCTTCACAACCATGCCGTTTTTGTTTTTCAGGGTGTATTCCTGAATGGAATCAAAGTCGGACACCTTGACGGCGGTGCAGCCCGTGAGGGCTGCGCAGGCGATCAGAGACAGAATTGCTTTCTTCATGCTTTTCTCCTTTGTGAATCGGTTACCAGAAATACCAGTAGAACGCGACGGTGAAGGCCAGGATCAAACCGGTCCAGAGCAGGTCCCAGTTATTCCAGCTGCTGCGGGTTGCCGCACGCTGTTCCGGCGTTTCCGTTCCGAATACCAGTCCGCGGATCTTGTCTTCGTCCGGAGCTGCGGTACACAGGCTGACGATCACAACAACAACCATGCAGACCACCAGCATCGCGCCGGAGAAGAAGAGCCAGTTCCAATCGAAGAAGGCGGCTTTGAACCAGCTGTCGCCGGCATCAACGCCGGCCGTCGTGTAGTACACCTTGGCGCCCAGACGGGTCAGACCGATGATCATGCCGGAGAGCAGTCCCCACATGCCGCCCTTGGCGGAGGTCCGCTTCCAGAGAACACCCAGCAGGAAGGCTGCGGCAATACCCGGAGCCAGCACCGACTGCACGTCCTGCAGGTAGGTGTAAAGTACGTTGCCGATGCTCTTCATGATCGGAATCCAGAGGATCCCCAGAATCACGATTACAACCGTGGCAATACGACCGACGAATACCAGATGGTGCTGCGAAGCCTGCGGTTTGAGCTTCTGATAGAAGTCGATGGTGAACAGCATGGCCGAAGAGTTGAACAACGACGCCAGCGAGCTCATCAGGGCGGCCAGAATACCGCAGACGACAAGTCCTTTAACCCCGGCCGGCAACAGCTTGGCAACCAGTGACGGGAAGGCCGCATCCGGCTCAGGAAGAACATAAACCGTTCCGTTGATTTCAATGCCCTTGGTGGACATGGCAAAAGCGATCATGCCCGGAATCAGAAACAGGAAGACCGGCGTCAGCTTCAGGAAGGCACCGAATATGGCACCACGGCGGGCCTGCTGCTCGTCGCGACCGGACAGCACGCGCTGTACGATAAACTGGTCCGTACACCAATACCAGAAACCGATCACAGACGAGCCGACAAGTACGCCGAACCACGGGAAATCCTTGTCGCTGTTGCTGCGGATCAGGTTGCCCATGCTGTCGCCGAAATCATTCACCGGCGTAGCACGAACCACGTTCATCATTTCGCCCCAGCCACCGAGCGCTTTCAGACCGAGCACCACGATGATCAAGGAGCCGAGCAGCAGGATCGGGGTCTGAAGAACGGAGGTGTAGAGAACGGATTTCATACCGCCCAGAACGGTGTAAACCGCGGTAATGATCACGAGACCGATCGCCGAAATCCAGAAGAAGTCGATGCCCCACAGCTTTTCGATACCGAATACCTGCTGGAATACCAGACCCCCGGCATAAACGGTAACCGCCACCTTGGTGAGCACGTAGCTGATCAGCGAAATCAATGAAAGAATCGTGCGGGATTCCGGATTGTAGCGTTTTTCCAGGAATTCCGGCATGGTCAGAACCATACTGCGGGAATAGAACGGAACGAACGCCCAGCCGAGGATCAGGATCATCCATCCCTGGATCTCCCAGTGCGCCATCGCCATGCCGCTTGATGCACCGGCACCCGCGAGACCAATCAGGTGTTCCGAGCCGATGTTCGATGCAAAAATCGACGCGCCGATCGCCAGCCATCCGGCGCCGCGCCCAGCGAGAAAGTAGTCGTCGGACGATTCTTCCTTCTGCATGGATACCCAAACAATGATGCCGATAAGAGCCAGTGCAAAAAGTGCCAGCACGCCCCAATCCAATCCACTGAATGCGGCCTCCGCACCAGCGACTCCTAATGGTAATAATGTTCCCATTCACCCTCTCCTGTTTAGTTTTGCCCATAATAGGCATTCGCTCCGTGCTTCCGGAGATAATGCTTATCCATCAAATACTGATCCACCGCACCGATGCCCGGGTTGAGCTCCTGTGTGATGGATGCCATTCTTGCCACTTCCTCCAGGATGCGGCCGTTCACCACCGCCTTCATGGCGTTGGTCCCCCACGTGAACGGAGCATGACTGGAAACCAGTACCCCCGGCAGCTCGCCTGCCTTCAGCCCGTTCTTTTCAAAATGTTCAGCAATAACCTTCCCGGTATTCAGCTCGTAGGCCCCTTCAATCTCGGCCTGCGTCAGCGGACGGGTGCACGGGATGGACCCGTAAAACGTATCCGCATGGGTCGTTCCTAGGCAAGGAATTTCACGATGCGCCTGCGCCCATGCCGTGGCGTATGTCGAGTGGGTATGCACCACCCCGCCAATGTCTTCAAATACCCGGTAGAGATGCCAATGCGTCTCCGTATCGGACGACGGATTCATCTTTCCTTCAACCTTTTCACCGGTTTCCAGTGAAATGATCGGAATATCGTCCGGCGTCATTTCATCATAATCCACGCCGCTGGGCTTAATGGCGAAAACGCCGGCCTCGCGATCCACTTCACTGGCATTACCCCAGGTCAGGATGGCCAGCTGTACGCGGTTGATTTCTTTATTCGCCGCGCACACCCGTTCTTTCAGTGCTTGATAACTCATGATCTGCATCCTTTTGGTCCACTGATTTCTAAGCAAGCGTATCGACTGCAGCGCGTTCGATGGCCAGTCCCTTGTGATATCGTTCGAAGTAGACATTGAATCCTTCGACATCTTGCGGGAGCGGCTGGACCGGCGCATTCATGCTGCCGGCAAAAATCGGCGTCAGGAATTCAGGCAACGTTTCGCCGGCCTTCTTCTGAACCATATACGATGCCAGCAGGGCAATTCCCCAGGCGCCGCCTTCGCCAGCGGTTTCGAGGGTGGATACCGGAGCGCCGGTTGCGGCGGCCATGATCCGCTGTCCCACTTCAGCCGCCTTGAAGAATCCTCCGTGACCGCGGATTTCATCCACTTGTACGCCTTCGTCGACCATCAGGATATTCAAGCCGGTGCGCAGCGCGCAAAGCGAGGTGTAAAGGTGCGTGCGCATGAAGTTGGCCAACGTAAACTTGCTGTCCTGCGACCGGGCAAAAAGCGGGCGTCCTTCGCTGAAACCCGTAATATGCTCTCCGGAAAGATAGCCGTAAGAGAGCAGTCCGCCGCAGTCGGCATCGCCCTTCAGCCCCTCTTCCAGCAGGGAATCATACAGCATGGGCGTGTTGAATTCCGCCCCCAGCAACCGCGCCGCCTCCCCGAGCAGTTCAATCCATGCGTTGTAATCGGACGTACAATTATTAGAGTGCGCCATGCCGACCAACTTGCCGTCGGGTGTAGTCACCAGATCGAGCTCGTGATGCGCCTTTGAAAGCTCCTTATCCAGCACCAGCATCGCGAAAACAGACGTTCCGGCGGAAACATTGCCGGTTCGCGCCTCAACACTGTTGGTAGCAACCATCCCGGTGCCTGCATCGCCTTCCGGCGGACACAGCAGGGCCCCGGCTTCCAGATTGCCGGAGGGATCAAGCAGCTTTGCGCCTGCTGCACTCAGCTCACCGGCATTTTCGCCGGCACCGAGCACGGCCGGAAGCAGATCCTTCAGCTTCCAGCTGAATCCTTCATTCGCTACCTGCGCATCAAACTGTTCGAGCATGACGGCATTATAGTCCTGGGTCTTGATATCGATCGGGAACATGCCGGAGGCCTCGCCGATCCCCATCACCTTCTTACCGGTCAGCTTCCAATGGACATAACCGGCAAGTGTGGTGGCGTGGGCGATCTGTCCCACATGTTTCTCCTTGTTGAGAATCGCCTGATAAAGGTGGGCAATGCTCCAGCGCTGGGGAATCGGATAGTCAAACAGGTTGGTCAGCACATCCGAGGCCTTTTCCTGAATGTTGTTGCGCCAGGTGCGGAAAGGAACGAGCTGATTGCCCTCGACATCAAACACCATATAGCCGTGCATCATCGCACTGAATCCCAGCGCCTTGACCCGGGTAATCATCACGCCGTACTGAGCCTCGACATCTTTTTGCAGATTGGCAAAGCTTGCCTGAATGCCCGACCAGACTTCCTCCAGCGGATAGGTCCAGATTCCGTCCTGCAGGGTGTTTTCCCAGCCGTGGCCGCCCGATGCCACCGGCGCGTTGTCCGGCCCGATCAGAACCGCTTTTATACGGGTTGATCCCAGTTCAATACCGATCACGCCTTCGCCGTTCTGAATCATTTCGGCGACCGAAGAAATTTTTGCATCATCCATTGCTCATCTGTCCTTGTTAATTGCCAGTCCCTCTGCGAAACGACGACCTGCAGGAAGGCAACATCGCCCCGCGAGCTCCCCGATGCTCCAGCGATACTGCGCGACATCACCGTTTCCTGCCCCGCCGGATCAACTGCCGGCCCGATAATGAATTGGAGGCTAAACAACGGTCCCCCTCCACTTATACAACATTGTTTCGTAAAAGCCCCTTATGGCATAAGAGGCTTAATCTGCTCAAACAGAAAAACTAAAAAACATACGTTATTTACAGAGCGGCACGCGTCCGCGAACAGACCCCGGCACGATTATGCGAAAACATTCCATTGATCGCACTGGCCAGTATATTATAGAAACGCAACTTATGGAAATGGATCAACAGAGAGAAATCAAATGACGTTGAATAAGAAAAAAAAGAATAATTCCGGACAGCCTCGTATGGTTCGACAGGTCAACCTCCAGACGGTGACGCGTCAAATGCGCCGGATGGAGCTCTTTTCAAAAATCGATCTGGCCCGCGAACTGGGCATCAGCACAACGACAATGACCAAGCTTTTCGCCCAGCTCGAAGACACCAAGCTGATCGAGCGCAGCCCGGTGGAAGACACCTCATTCGGACGTCCCAAGATCCTTTACCAACTTTCCCCCACTTTGCAGGTGGCCGCGATTGTAATTGACCTGCAGGATACCATCATCTGCTTTTCCGACCTTCAGGGAACCATTAAGCCGGAAAACCAGGTTAAATTCCCGACGGGTAATAATGTCGACGATCTCTTCTCTACCATTGAACGCGAATTCAAGAAACTGAAGCAGAAGCTGGAGGCTCCGTGCAACGTGGTCGGCGTATGCCTGCCTGGACTGATCGAAAAAGAAACAGGCCAGTGCATGCTCAACCCGAACCTGCATTGGCTAGAAGGCATGCGTCCGGCGGCCCATATCTCGCGCACTCTGGGCATTCCTGCTTTCGTCATGCACGAAGAAACCGCCTTGAGCCGCGCACAACTCCGGACGCCCGATGCTTCCAGCAACTATATTACCATGGACTTCAGCGCCGGTGTTGGCATGAGCGTGGTTGTAAACGGTGAACACCTTTCCGGCGGCAGCGGCTATGCCGGCGAAATCGGACACATTATCATGCAGCCCGGCGGACGCCCCTGCGGATGCGGGAACCGCGGCTGTCTGGAAACTCTGGCCTCCGACCGCGCATTTTATAACGAACTTCAGATGACTCCGGAGGAGTCCCTCGAAGCACTGGCGACGCGGAACCCACGCGCTACCAAGATTGCCGGACACGTGCTGGAATGGCAGGCCACCGGGATTGCGGCGGCCATCAACATCTTCAATCCGGACCGGGTATTTGTTTACAGCCAGCTGGCCGACGCGTATCCCTACTATATCGAGGATATGCGCCTCGCGGTTGAAAAACGGACCATCAGCCTGATGTATGAAAACTGCCGCATCCGGACGACGCACGAGGGAAAGCAGACCGGTGCCCTGCTGCTTACGATCGACCACCTGATCAGCACCGCAACCGGAAACATCGATTAGCCAACGCTACTGGCGATCGAAAAACCGGCGTAGTGTGATGGGATCGAGCGACTCATCGAGGCTGATATTGGCGGTTGCCAGCACTTCGTCTGTCACCTCGATCTTGTGGAGCCCCAGATCATCTGGGGCTTCACCATCTGAAAGCAGTAGATCATAGATCTTCTTTGCGGAAACATGCTCCGGCGCCTGAAGCAGCGCATATTGGTCCTGCCCCTCGCTGGTAACCAGCCCCAGCAGGCGTGCGCGCACCAGAACCTCGATCACCTCATTGAGCAGGCGCACGGGAATATTGTTTTCCTGGGCAAACCGTTTTGAATCGAACGAGGGATCCGGTCCTTCAAAAACACGAACGGCTTCACGCATGACGGAAAACGCAACCCACAGTTTGGAAACCATGCTCGCCCGTACAGCCCGTTGTTCTTCCTGATAGGTCTTCCGGTTCTGGATGGCAAATGCCAGCTCCGCCCCGAACAGCAGAATGGTCCAGTTCAGGTGCACCCAGAAGAGGAAAACCGGAATCGCGGCAAACGAACCGTACACCGCATATTTATCCGACCCGAAGATCGCCTTCCCGAAAACCAGCAGCGCAATCTGCAGCAGGATAGCCAGCGTCGCACTCGTCAGCGCCCCGATCAGCGCAGCCTTGAACTCCACCTTGGTATTCGGAAGAAAAATGAAGATCGCCACAAAGGCCAGAGCCAAAACGAATACCGGAGCCACCTGCAGCAGCACCCGGATAAAAGGCCCCATCCATTCTATCCCACTGAAATAGGTGGTCATGGCTCCGGACGCAAACTGAGCCAGCAGCATGAGCGCCGGAGCAATGACCAGCACCGAAATATAATTCCGGACCTTTTCAGAAATGGCGCGCGACGTCTGAACCCCCCAGATCTGGTTGAACGACTCCTCAATCCCGCTCAGCAGCTTGAAGACAATATAAAGGAAGACCACCCCGGTAATCCCGCCGAGCGCCGCCACGCTGATTCCCCCGATCGTATTTAGCAGCTCAATGATAAAATCCTTCAGCTGATCCGGAAAGGCTTCGTTGGCTTCCAGCGCCGAGAGAATACGTTCGCGGGCGGCGGCATATCCGATTGCATTCGCAATCGAAAAAACAATGATCAGAAACGGGGCCAGCGCCATCAGGGTGGCATAGGTGAGTGCCGATGCATGCAGTAGGCAGTTGTCTTCCTTGACGCCCTTGAGGACCAGATGGGTCACGCGGAGCACCTCGACCCCGAACGTCTTCAGACGTGAGTCATGCTCCTGATTGCTGCGCCACAGATCGTACTGAAGGAAATGAATAAATTTCCGGACCGTATCAACCACCTGCTTCACCATACCGTTCCTGACTGTTACTTACATAACCACTGGGTTCAATGTAGTCGCTTCACAGTTGATTTAAAAGTGTAATTCCGCGGATGGTTAATGTACCAATCCTCAGGTACTCTTCGGACAGAATGATCGTCCATGTCAGGCGTGATCCGGATGCAACAACCCGCTGATGCATCTCAGCAACTGCGCGGAATCGAAGGGTTTGCCGACGAACGCTTTGGCTCCGAAGCTTATGGTTTCGCTTTGAAACTCGCTGGTTGCCAGCCCGCTCATGGCTATGATCGGGAGTTCAGGATATTGCATGTGCAATATGGCAATGAGCTGGCGGCCATCTCCAAGCGGCATCATAATGTCAGTCAGGACCAGCTGTATCAGATCATGCCTGTTCGCACACAGATGCTGCGCTTCCGATGCACTTTTGGCGGTTATACAACGATACCCAAACCGGGTGAGGATTCCGGAGGCCATTCGCAGGATCGACTCTTCATCATCCACGACCAGAATCACCTCGCCTCCGCCATGGGGTACGGACGAGGTCGTCGACGCGGATGCTGCAACATCCACCTCCGAAATGGTCGGAAGAAAGATCTTAATTTTGGTGCCTTCACCCGGCGTGCTTTCAACCAGCAGAAAACCTTCATGTTCCTCGACAATACCCAACGTGGTAGCCAATCCCAGGCCGGTTCCCTTTCCCTGAGGCTTGGTGCTGAAGAAAGGATCAAATATTCTATCCATGATCTCGGGAGAAATCCCGGTCCCGCTGTCAGACACTTCAAGTGTGGCATAGGAGATGGGCTTGGCGGCAGGATGCATTTCCTTGCAGGAGTCATCCAGCTTAACAGTCTCAAGCTTAATAAAAAGAACACCGCCCGCCGGCATGGCGTCACGGGCATTGACGCAGAGATTCATCAGCATTTGGTGCAGCTGGTTTGGATCAGCCAGCACGGTAGCACGCTGGTCATCGCAATCAGAACAGATTCGGATATTTTTGGGAAATGTCTGCTGCACCAGGCGGGTGATTTCCCGCATGACAATATGAGGATGGACGGGACCTTTGTTCGATTCCGCACCGCGCGCAAAGGTTAGCAGCTGCCGAATGATTTCCTTCCCGCGGCGGGCACTCTCCTGCATGACCGTCAGAGAATCCTGATCATCGGGATCTTCTATAGTCATGCTGAGCATTTCCGCCCCCATGAGGATTGGACTGAGAATATTGTTGAGGTCGTGTGCTACGCCGCTGGCCAATGTTCCTACACTTTCCAGACGCTGCGCTCGCAGATACAGGTCTCCCAAACGTTTTTCTTCGGTGATATCATTACATGTTATAAGAATGGACGGTTTGATATTCTGGCCAACCGGAGCCAGGCAGGTCCAGCGACTGGCCACAATGCGCACCTCTTTTCCTGCCCGCTGCAGTGAAAGCTCACCGCTCCAGCTACCGTTGCCGATCACCTCATGAAGAGCCGCATCCACTTCCAAGTCCGATTTCAGTCGCAGCACCGTCTTCAGGTCCACCTCCCCGCTTCCAACCGGATACCACCCGAAAAACTCCTGGGCAACCGCGTTCATGAACTGAATGCCATGGTCGGCATCCCATACCAGAATGGCATCGTGGGAAGCATTCAGCAGGGCCGCCTGCTGCATGATACGCTCCTCCGCCTTCCTGCGTTCCGTGATATCGCGTACAATGGCCTGAAGCATGGGCCGGTCACCCAACAGGACCCGGCTCAAACTGACCTCCGCAGGAAAGGTGGTCCCATCGAGTTTCATGTGCAGCCACTCAAAGATCTGAGGCTTCCCTGTCATGGCCTCGGCAAGCTTTCCATGATCCCGTGAGGCCACCCCGTCGGGCTGGATGCGCGGCGAAAAATCAAAGGGTGTACGGCCAACAATCTGGTCGCGAGACTGACAGCCAAACATGTCCAGCGTTCGCAGGTTGCAGTCCACGATCCGATCGTTTTCCATGAGAAATATGCTGTCGCCGGCACTTTCAAAAAGCGCCCGGAATTTCTGTTCGCTCTCCCGGACGCGTTGCTCATGCTGAATGCGTTCAGTGACATCAACAATACTGCCGCGAACGAGAATCTGTTCCGAAGACGGAAGCCGGGTAAGATTGATTTCGCAGGGAATCTCATCTCCCTGTCCGTTCAGGTGAATCCATTCAAACCGCGGCGATTTCCCGGCAATGGCCTGCTGAATCTTTTCCCGGGTGCTGTCGAGAGATGGCCGGCCATCCGGCTGTATAGACGGACTCATATGAACAGGACTTACCTTCAACAGCTCCTCCCGACTCATTCCAAAGAGCCGGCAGGCGTTTTCGTTTACGTCATAAAACAGGTTTTTCTCGACATCCAGTACAACAATAGCCTCCGGGGCATTTTCCACCAATGCCCGGAATCGAGCCTCACTCTGGCGGAGTTCGGTTTCGACCCGCTTGCGCTCCGTAATGTCCTGAAGCGTAAATTGCAGCAGTTGACGATCCCCCATCCGGAAGCTCATGAGATGCACCTCTGCATCCCATATCTCGCCGGAGGGCCGCTTGTGCCGCCATTCAAAGGACACGGTTCCCTGCTTCTGCGCAAGCTCCGCATAAAATCGGGCCTTTTCTTCAGAAGGCGTTCCGTCATACTGCACCGGGGCCGAAACATCCATCGGCGTTTTGGCCAGAGTCTCCTCGATCGTGGAATCGCCATAGATTCTCGCGGCAGCGGGATTGCAGTCCAGGTATTTCAGCGAAATCGCATCCAACACCACGATGGGCATGTGTGAGGCATCAAAAACCCGTTTACGAAACGCTTCGCTGGCCCGAAGCGCCTCTTCGGTTTCCTGGCGTTGGGCCAATTCCTTCCGTGCCTGATCAAGCGCATGGTCAATGTTGCGAACTGCGATGTTCTGCAGCAGCAAATAGAGGGCAATGGCCGCTACCAGATTGATCCAGAGCGAAAACGAGGTATGCTCAACCGTGTTTTCAGGAAGAATTCCGCTGTTCCCGGCAACCATCAGCACCAGTCCAAAACCGACAAAAAGAACCCCGACAGCAACACTGTGTTTTCTTCCTAGCAAAAGCCCTGCAGCCAGGACGATGACCGGCGCGTAATGGATGGATTGCCCCTGCAGACCTCCGGCGGTCCAACACATGATACACAGCACCACGAAGGTCAGCCCGATCAGCAGCTTGCTCACCAACCGGACGAAGCCTTTGCGCGTCAGGACCAGAAAGACCAGCCCGGCACTATCCAGAACACCCATAATGGTCAACCAGCGTCCCCAGTTGTGCGGCCTGGCAACGCAATTCATCAACTCGCTCAGCGTCACAACTGCGAGCATTCCAAGTAAAAACGAGAAGAGAAGCCGGGCGTGATTCGTCTGCTCCTTGTCCTGCAAAACAGGAAAGCCGAAAAACTTGTGTATCGCATCCATTCTGATGGCCCATCTTCTGGTTAGTATACCTACGCTCTCCCGCCCGTATACGCCGCTGCATAGTCGGGATGGTAGGGAATAATCGAATTTACCGCAATTCGAAACTTCATCAGGCTAGACGCGAAGATGAAATTCCGCGTTACGAAGGAGCTCCCGACTCCATATGAGAAAAGAGGCGGACAACATAGGCACCTTCTTCGAACGGACAGGCGTTCCGAGATGCCGGCGTCAAAAGGAGACGGAGATGCCGGCATAGGGACCATTGAGCCAATGCCCCTCGTGCTGGACCCAGAGCCAGCGGTAGCCCAAACGCAGGTGCGTGAACTCCCGCCCGAGGCTGAGAGAAAGATCGTAATCACTGATGCTCTTCTCGTTGATATAGGTCCACGCCGGTCGAAACTCCATGCCGAACCAGTCATTTGGATAAAACATAATCGGCAGCGTAAAGGCCCCGCCGCTCTGCTCGCGGTCGCCCTCGATCACATAACCGCCAAGGCCGGCGCCCACCTGAAACGATCCGGGAAAATAGAATGCATCCGAACCGCCGAAACGCACCATTCCATAATACTGCTCGATATCGAGATGTTCGTCCGCGGCACCTTCATACTGCGTAACACGCCCGTAGACCGCAAAATACTTATACCCCGCCTCCAGCAGGAAATCGTTGGCATCGAGATCATGATCCAGATACTGCCAGCGATAATCAGCGCGAAGATACGACATTGCCGGAGTCCCGAGCCGATGCACAAAAGCCGTGCCGAAATCATCCGGATCCGCCGATGACTCTTCAGGAAAGCCGTCTTCCGCCTCGACAACCAGAACCGACCCTTCCGTTGCGGCCAAAGCCGCCAGCTCCTCTTCGTCCGGCGCGGCCCACCAGTCATAGACCAGCCATTTCACCCCATAAAACGAGGAGACCAACAGCGTTTCAAAACCCAGCGTCAGACAACTGTCTGAAAGGGAATCCGAATCGTCATAGTCGTCGTGATAATAGAGCCGGCCGCTATCGTGCGAGCGATCCTTGTCCTTGGAGGGTTTGGCAACCGCATCTTCAAAATTGCTGAGCGTTCCCGCAAAGGTACTGCTGAGCAAAGAACAGCTCAGCAGCAAGGCCATCCGTATTCTCAAGGAAGGGGATCGCATGGATCAGCCCTGAAGTACCGCGCCGTTGCTGGCGTTGGTGGCCATCTTTGCATAGCGGGAAAGCCAGCCGGTCGTGAAGCGCGGCGCCGGCTCTTTCCACTCCTTCCGGCGTTCGGCCAGCTCCTCGCCGGAAAGCTGTACCGACAGCTTATTGTTCGGTATATCGATCTCGATGATGTCGCCTTCTCGAATCAGGCCGATCGGACCGCCTTCTGCCGCTTCCGGAGAGATGTGACCGATGCAGGCGCCGTGCGTTCCGCCGCTGAATCGGCCGTCCGTAATCAGCGCCACGCTGTCGCCCAGTCCCTGCCCCATAATGTAGGAAGTCGGCGCCAGCATTTCCTGCATGCCGGGCCCGCCCTTCGGGCCTTCGTAGCGAATGACCACCACATCGCCGGCCTTGACCTTGCCGTCGAGAATGCCTTTGCAGGCATCTTCCTGCGATTCAAAGATTACCGCCGGACCGGTGTGGACCAGCATCTTGGGATCCACGCCGGCACTTTTGACCACACAGCCGCCTTCAGCCAGATTGCCCCACAGGATCGAAAGGCCGCCGGTTTTGCTGTAGGCGTTTTCGAGCTTGCGGATGCAGGCTTCGTCCTTGCTTCCGCAGCCTTCAATGTTTTCTCCCAGCGTTTTTCCGGTCACGGTAATGCAGTCGAGATTCAGCAGATCGTCGCGTTTGGCGATCTCGGCGAGAATGGCGCTGATTCCGCCGGCGGCATGAACGTCTTCGATATGATAGCTCGACGACGGCGACACCTTGCAGATGTTCGGGCATTTCTTGGAGACGGCGTTAATGCGGTCGAGGTTGTATTCAACTCCGGCTTCCTTGGCGATCGCCAGCGTATGCAGCACGGTGTTGGTGCTGCCGCCCATGGCCATGTCGAGGGCAAATGCGTTGTCGAGCGACTCCTGTGTAATGATATCGCGCGGCAGCGGACCGTCAGCATAGGCCATTTCCACGGCGCGCTTTGCGGCCGCTTTCCAAAGATCATGACGCGCTGGATCAACGGCAAGAATCGTTCCGTTGCCGGGAAGCGCCAGACCGATCGCCTCACACAGGCAGTTCATGGAATTGGCGGTGAACATGCCGGAGCAGGAACCCTGGCTCGGACAGCCTTTGCATTCGAGCTCTTCGAGTTCCTCATCGGAAATCTTTTCCTGTTTGCGCGCGGCAACGCCTTCGAAAACGCTGATCAGGTCGACCACTTTTCCATCGGCCGTTTTTCCGGCCTTCATCGGGCCGCCGCTGGCGAAGATGGTAGGAATATTCACGCGCATGGCGCCCATGATCATGCCGGGCACAATCTTATCGCAGTTCGGGATGCAGATCATGGCATCGAATGCGTGGGCACCGACCATGGTTTCAACGGCGTCAGCAATCAGCTCACGGCTCGGCAGGGAATATTTCATGCCGGAGTGGCCCATGGCAATCCCGTCGCAGACCCCGATCATGTTAAATTCAATCGGCGTACCGCCGGCTTCGCGGACAGCCTCTTTCACCAGACGACCGACCTGATCCAGATGGGCGTGGCCCGGAATCACTTCATTGAAAGCGTTGCAGATGGCGATGAACGGTTTTTTGATGTCGTCCGAAGACATTCCCGTTGCCCGCATCAGGCTGCGGTGCGGAGCCCGTTCCAAACCCTTTTTGACTTTATCGCTGCGCATGATACTCCCTTTCCTTTCAAACATTGAGAATGGGAGTACCTTATACGTGCATTCCCGCGAAGTAAACCAAGCGAACCGGGAATTATGCAGCGAAACTCAATTGGGGAAGCGACGTCCCCATTGACCGCGGACGCCCCGCACCCCAGCCCATCTTGAGGCCGCACAATAACGCCATTTAAGTATACCATTTACTTGTTTCCTTTTGAGAGGCGGGATAAACTTCCGACCTAGTATGGTTGAACTGAACAAAGGAGAAAACATGAAAACAAAAATGGTAATGGCGGCATTGCTGGCAGGAATGACCGTCGCGGCTCAGGCGTCGTTGCTTGTTTCTAACTGGGAACTAACTGATACCACTCTATCATACGACCTGACCGGCACATTGGATGCATCGTTCGTTGGCCCCGAGGAGCAACGCTATATTTTCGTTGGCGAGCTTGGAAATTCAAGCTGGCTCAACACCTCCTTTGCTAGCGGGGAGTGGGTGGACAATGGGTCAGTTTTGGCAAGCTCTGTGAGTGCGGTCTATATGTGGAACGGTGGCAGCGATGGAGATATGGTTTATACCCGCTGCGACAATTGGACAACCGGAGATCAACTTGACTTAACCATTTCATATACAGGCTCTTTTAATCCCGAAGCAGTTAATGCATCCAATCTAGGTGTATTCTGGGGACAGGCTGGTTCTTCTTGGCTTCAGCCTGAGAATCAAGTTGGTTCGGCAATCCCCGAACCGGCGACCTTAGCCTTTGTCGGAATTTTCGGCGCAGGCACTCTGGCCGTTCGCCGCATCTTCATGATGTAGATTCCAGCCACCGAAACATCGAAAACGCGGAGCCTCAACGCTCCGCGTTCAGACTGTTGATTAACCCCGTCATTTCGGCGGGGTTCTTCGTTTTCCGGACTTAACAGAAGATCGCCAAGGCCGCGAAGTTTTCTGGGAACAATGTGTGCTTCTGTTTCGGAAGTGTGCCCAGATGGTCGCATAGGCAGCTCATGAGGCCGGATATAGACGAGTAACCATCTCTTCCAATTACCGCAACTCTTCAAGATCCTGTGCATCGGCAAGCTCGGCTTCCTGCTTTTTCCGGCGGTCGTTGAAGGTGTCGTATTCGGCTCCGGCGCGGACTTCCATCAGGGCATGACTGACGGAATCTTTGTGTTCGAGAAGGGCCATGTCGTTGCCGAAAAGCATGCGGTCTGCATTTTCGCACCAGAAATCCATGGTAAGATTGACGCGGTTCTTGGCCCGCAGTTGGGCGGTTTCGAGAAAGATGACCACGAGGCGGTTGAGCATGTCGACCTCATCCGCCGAAAGATAGTTCTTGGCAATGATGACGTCGCCCTTGCGAACGATTGATCCCTTCCAACTGATCAGTCCCATGTTGGGCATGGCGGCATCGGCAGGGCATAATGACGGCCGGTGTAGTTCTTGCTGTCGGCGGCAGTTGTCAAGAAATCCTTAACAACTTAACTTTTACACAACTCCTTCTATTCAAGGATATTGGATATGTGCATGCTGACATTTGGATTGGAGGTGAAAAAAAAGTTCGGCGAGCTGGTTCTGGTTGAGCCAGACGTTGTCGTCGCGGGCATACATTGCCACCGAGGCCTTGCCATCCTCGGTTTTGTAAATGATCAGGTTTTGCTCACCCACGGGGAGTTCCTCCTTGTCAACCAACACCACGTGAACAGTAACTATTATGAATCGACACGAAAAGCCGTCAAAGAAATTAAATCATAACAAACCAACACAATGGACCCCATGTGTGTCCATTTCGCTCCTTGCCCGAAAAGGAGCACCTATCTGCTACTTGACAGCACTGGAAACGGCAATCGGCGGAGGAGAGGGTTTATCGGCGGGTTCCCGGAAAATAAAGAAGACGGCGCCCATCAGGCATAGGCCGGCCCAAACATAATTCCACGACCAGGATTCCCGCATGTAAAGCATGGCGAACGGGACGAATACCGTGAGGGTAATGACCTCCTGGATAATCTTGAGCTGGGGCAGCGAGAGAACATCATAGCCGATCCGGTTGGCCGGCACCTGAAACAGATATTCGCACAACGCAATTCCCCAACTGATAAGCGCCGCAATGAACCATGGCTTATGCGCCAGATTGCGCAGGTGCGCATACCAGGCGAAGGTCATAAAGGTGTTGGAAACGACAAGCAGAATAACAGTGAAAACAATGCGGTTCATGGCATAACTCCTAAATTGGTCGGGCTTCTATACCATTCCTCTTACAACTGACAACTCCGGAACGCGTTGAATGATCGCCCGGTGAGGTGGCCGGAAAGACTTCCTCCCAATCTGACTGCGTTAAATCGTTCATGAAAAAATGTTTTTCGGCTCAGAAGAATGTCATATAATGTCCCCTTTCAAAGGGGAAACTGGAGAATGCCAAACCATATACTTGATCTACTGTATTCCGGCACACGGAGATACCGAGCTGCGGCCTTGATCATGGTATCAGGATTTGTCCTGTCGGCTGGGTCCGGCGGATTACTCCACGTCCGGGAAACGAATAACTTCGTCGAACTTTTTCACCATGATGTGGATCAGCATGCCGATTTTATTTATCGGGAACTGATGGTGAACTTTGAAGCATTGCAGACCCTGTCGGTCCTGCTTCACGAACCGCATACACTGGATCCTGACCGACTCCGCGAGGAGTCACAAAGAATCCTGAAGCGGCATAGCGATATTCAGGCGCTGGAATGGATTCCCCGGGTGGCCGGCGAAGACCGCACCCGCTATGAGTCCGAGCGGCAGGCACAGCACCCCGGCTTTGTCTTTACCGAACGTGATGCACAGGGAGACATGGTGACGGCCCGTCAGCGGGATGAATATTATCCCGTATATTATGTGGAACCGCTGGCCGGCAACGAAGTGGCGCTTGGCTTTGACCTCGGCTCAAGCGAACCCCGCCGGGAGGCTCTGGAGCAATCGCGCGATCGGGGGATTCCACTGGCAACGGCCAGCATCACACTGGTTCAGGAGCAGGAATCGCAGAAAGGGTTTCTGGCTTTGCTGCCGATCTTCGAAGGAAAGCCTGACACCCTCGAGGCCCGACGGGAAAACCTCATAGGCTTTGTACTGGGCGTCTACCGCATCGGAGACATCATAAAGACCACCATCCACGAACAGAATGGCGGCATCTATTTTGAGTTGCTCGACCTGACCGGGCCGGAAGGAAAAGACGACCTGCTGTTTGTTCATCCGGCCGGAATATCCTCCCCGGTTCTTGAGCGGTTTCAATACATGAAGGAACTTCCTGAGCTGCTCGGCAGGAAATGGGGGCTTTCGGCAAAACCGACACGACAATATATCCGGGCCCGGCAAAGCCATCTTCCGATAACAATCTTTCTTTCCGGCCTCGCATTTTCCATAGCCGTTGCGGCGTATTTCTATGCAATTTCACGGTACACCATCTCAAAGAATGCACGCTGGCGCATCCAGAGCATTCTGGAAGGCACGCATGTCGGCACATGGGAATGGAACACCCAGTCCGATGAAGTTGTGCTGAATGAACGCTGGGCGGAGATTATCGGATATCAATTGAAGGAGCTCGAACCCATATCCATCCGCACATGGATGAATCTTGCCCACCCGGAAGATCTGGAAAAAAGCAATCGGCTGCTTCACGAACATTTTGAGGGGAAAAGTGAATTCTACGAAATCGAGTGCCGCATGAAACATAAGGACGGCCACTGGGTATGGGTACATGACCGCGGCAAGGTCTTCTCCTGGAGCGCCGACGGAAAACCGGTCATGATGTTCGGAACGCATCAGGACATCACCGATCGCAAACTTGCCGAACAGGAACGTGAAAGAACGATTCAGGAACTCAGCAAGGCGCTCTCCGAAATCAAGACCCTGCGAGGCATTGTGCCGATATGCGCCAGCTGCAAAAAGATCCGTGACGACCAGGGATTCTGGAAACAGGTTGAGTCGTATGTTGCGCAGCATACCGAAGCGGAATTTTCCCATGGCATCTGCCCGGAATGCGAAAAAGAGCTCTACGCCGAATTAACGCAGGGATCCTAAGACGCTGATCCGCATTGGCCCTTTGCTTCTTATATCATGAATACACTTCTTCAGAATATTGTCCCGGCAGCAGCAATGGGAATTCAAGTCGTCGCATGGGATGGCCGCAGGGTAGCGCTGACGGCACCGCTGGAACCCAACCGGAACGATAAGGGAACGGGGTTTGCCGGAAGCATTGATGCCCTGCTCGACCTGGCCGGATGGAGCGCAATAACCCTCGCCCTGCGCGATGCCGGGATCGGAGCCGATGTGATGATCGTAAAAAGTGAAACGGAATACCGCGCAGCCGTTCGGGGCGACATGAAAGCCTGCGCTTCTATCTCCAGCACAGATCGGGATCAGATGATTGACGACCTGATGGAGCGCGGACGAAGCAAGATACACATCGTCGTCCGCGTGGAGTCAGAAAACAAAAAATGCGCGGCCATGACCGCGCATTATGCCATTTTAAAACGGTAGGGACAGCCCACCGGGCTTCGGAGAGCCCTCCCCGTACAGGATGCCTACTTCACCGTTTTGCGCGTTTGCTGCACCACCTTTTTCCACAGGACCTCCGGATCGTTGGCGGCCTCAAGCAACGCATCGCGGGCATCCTTTTCGCGGAAGGTCTGGGCGAGTCCGGACAGCAGTTTCAGGTAGAATGCACTGGTGGCCGTCGGAATCACCATGAAGAAAAAGATGCGGGTAAGCGAACGGCCCGGGCCGCCGAAATGAATCCCCTTCTTGTGAATGCCCATTGCCATCGTCAAACCGCCGCCTTCAACTCCGCGAACATGCGGAAACGCCAACCCTCCGTCGACCGCTGTACTCACAATGGCTTCGCGCTGCATGGCCAGGTCCAGCAGCTGATCGGCACTGACAATGAACGATTCCTGCTGCATGCGTTCGCAGATTTCACGAAGCACTTCTTCCGGCGTCGATCCGGTCAGCGGCGTCACCATCAGCGACGGAGCCGAGAAACGTGCGATACCCATCTTTTGCTGTTCGCCGTACACGCGGTGGGCACGCTCACGGGCAACCACTTCGGACGGATAGTAAAGGAAACGGGTACAGTTGCGGCAACGGTGCAGCTCATCAGCGCGCAGAACTTCGTTGATCAGGCTTTTCGTCAACTGCATTCCACAGCCCGTACAGTGTCCGTCGATGATCGGCACAACCGCTTCGGGATGCTTTTGCAGCAGGCGGTTGATATGTGTCTTGACCGGCTGCTCCAGATCGGAACCGAGCAGGGCAATACTTTTTTCGAGCGCATCGAGCGGCGTCCTGGACTGCGATGCCTTGGTCTGCATACGAGCTACGATGAGTTCCTGTAGCTGAATCAGCTGATTGATGGTCTTACGGTTGGTCATTGGCCTCTCTCCTGTTCTGTTTCAATCGGATGTTCGATTATAAATCTTGCTCTCGTTAATGCCTCATCGATGGTCGAGCAGAAATTATCCGGACCGATCTCACCCAGGAATCCGGACTTCCTGAAGACATCCAGCGGCTGCTGCGTGACCCCGGAAAAGACCAGCTGCGTTTTCTGTCGCCGGCATTTGTGATGGAGTTCTTCGAGCACATGAAGCCCCGTGGCATCGATAGCGGGAACATTACGAATACGGATGATAAGCACGGAGACCGACCGCTCGATTTCGCGAAGGGCACTCCAGAAGGAGTCCGCCATGCCGAAAAAGAAGGGGCCGTTGACTTCGTACACTTCCACGCCGGCCGGCACATTCCGGGTCTCGATGGAGAGCGGGTCAAACTCGGGATCCTCGTCGCCCTTCAGATCACGCGTGATGGCATGCACATCGGCCAGTTCCGACATGCGACGCATGAAGAGCAGTGCTGAAAGCACAATCCCGACCTGCACCGCAAGGGTCAGGTCAACCAATACCGTCAGCAGGAAGGTGAGCAGCAGAACCAGCCGGTCGCTGCGAGGGCCCTTCAGGATGGAGGCAAAGTGACGGTGCTCGCTCATGTTATAGCTCACCACCACCAGAATACCGGCCAGCGAAGCCAGCGGAATCATGGCGGCCAGCGGTGCACAGAGCAGCAGGATCAGCAGCAGGGTTGCGGCATGAATCATACCGGCAACCGGTGTTTTCGCGCCGCTTTTGACATTCGTGGCCGTCCGGGCAATAGCGCCTGTGGCCGGAATCCCGCCAAAGAATACTCCGCCGATATTCGCCAGACCCTGCGCAATCAGCTCGGTATTCGGACGATGCTTTCCGCCGATCATGCCGTCGGCCACCGTCGCCGAAAGAAGCGACTCAATGGCTGCAAGAAGTGCCACGGTAAAGGCGGCGGAAACCAGGCCGCCCAACTGACTGAAATCCAGCGTCGGCAGGCCGGGAGTCGGCAGCATGCGCGGCAGACTGCCGAACCGTCCGCCGATGGTTTCCACATCCAGATGCAGCAGCGCAACCGCGAGCGTTGAAAGAATCATCGCGATCAGCATTCCCGGAAGCCGCGGCGCCCAGCGGCGCAGCAGGGCAATCACCACGACGGTTCCCAGACCGATTGCCGCCGTCGCGGGCGATGCCGTTCCAAATGCATGGAAGTATGCCCCCCACTTGGGAATGAACTCGGACGGAACTTCGCTAAGCTGAAGACCGAACAGATCCTTGATCTGCGTGGAAAAAATAACAACGGCGATTCCGGAGGTAAAACCGGTCGTAACGGGGAAAGGAATGAAACGAATCAGTCCGCCCAACCGAAAAACGCCGAAGAGGATAAGCAGTCCGCCGGCAAGCAACGTGCACCAGGCCAGCCCGGCATAACCGTATTGCGCAACAATGCCGGAGACAATCACGACAAAGGCGCCGGTCGGGCCGCCGATCTGCACCCGGCTTCCCCCCAGAAAGGAGATCAGGAAGCCGGCAATGATGGCCGTAAACAGGCCGCGTTCCGGAGGAAGCCCGCTGGCAATGGCAAATGCCATGGCCAGCGGAAGGGCCACCACGCCTACGGTCAGTCCGGCGATGGCGTCGGCGATGAAGGTGGCCAGGGTGTAACCCTTTACGAGTGTAAAGAGCTTAGGTTTGAACATGTAAGTATGCCGGGGTTAGTTGTGCATAAAGAAGCGGAAGTAGAGGTACGCATGAGCAATGGCAAGCGAGGCCAGCATGAACGGGAAACCGTATTTGGTGAACCCCATGAAGCTGATCCTGCAGTTATTGCGATTGGCAATCTGCGCGATAACCACGTTGGCCGAAGCGCCGATCATCGTCCCGTTGCCGCCCAGACAGGCACCCAGTGCCAGCGCCCAAAGCAGCGGATTGTCAGCGCCCATGGCATATCCCAGCTCAGGACTGATTCCCTTCACCAGCGGAATCATGGCCATCACCAGCGGAATGTTGTCGAGAATGGCTGATGCCAGCGCAGCAAACCAGAGCAGGATCAGCGTGGTCTTCATCGGATCGCCGCCGCAGATTTTCAGGATATACTGCCCCATCGCCTCGAAGACGCCGTGGTGTTCGAGCGCGGCAATCATCATGAACAGGCCGGCGAAGAAGAGGATCGTGTTCCATTCCACATGCATGAGCGCGTGGTGGATATTCTTTTTGCAGACCAGAACCATGACCATGGCGCCGGCCAGCGCAATGATGCCCGGTTCGATTTCAAGCGCGTGGCCCGCAAAGAATCCGGCAAGTACCAGAGCGAAAACAACCAGCGCCTTCTTCAGAACCCCCGGCTCCAGAATCGCCTGATCCGGACGGGAGGTTTCGACGCGCTTGCGGGTGGCCTCTGTGGTTTTGATCGACTTGCGCAGGATCAGGAACATCACGCCGAGCAGCACAACCATCATGATCAGCACCGGCGGACCGAGATTGATCAGGAAGTCGTTGAAGGTAAGAGCGCTCTGGGAGCCGATCAGGATATTCGGCGGGTCACCGACGAGCGTGGACGTACCGCCGATATTCGAGAACACCGCTTCCATGATCAGGATTGGCGGCGCCGGCATTTCCAGCAACTGGCAGAGCAGAATCGTGATGGGCGCCATCAGGATGACGGTGGTCACGTTATCCAGAAATGCGGAGAGCACGGCGGTCATGACCATGAAGAAGATGGTAATGAGCATGCCGTTCCCTTTCGCCAGACGGGCGAGCATGATCGCCAGCCATTCAAATACGCCGGTATCGGACAACGTATTGACGATCACCATCATGCCGATCAGCAGGAAGAGAACGTTCAGGTCGATGGCGCCGAGCGCGCCCTTCGGAAGGAACTCTTCTCCGCCGGCCTCGGGGCTGTGTTCTGCAGCAGCTTCGATCAATTCGGGATGCTCAGCGGTCACCTGCGCTACCGTCACCTGCTCCACCGGGGTTTCATCCTGCGCGATGGTCTGCTCGATCGCAACGTGCGGAGCCGCGTGATACTGCTCCGCCGCCTGCTCGGCGGTGTAAGGTACGAGGCCGAGGCCGATCATAACCGCCGCGCCGATGAGCGAGGCGATCGTTTTATCAAGAAGTTCCGTGGCAATGAAAAAATAGACCACGAGGAACACTGCAATGGGTAGAATCATGTCGTGCATGGTAATCCTCAGAAATTAGTGATTAATCACGTTGTCGAGCACAACGCTCTTATCGATGGTTCCGACCCAGCGGCCGTGTTCATCAGTAACATAAAGCTTGGTGAAGTTGCGGATCGCCAGATCAAACACGATTTCCATGATGGTGTAATCCATGGAAACGGTGCGGGCTTTCGGCTCCATCATATCACGCGCCAGCGTGTTGCGCTCGGCCTCGAAATATTTTTCGAAAGGATCAAACTCGGCAATGAACGAAACGCTCTTGAGCTTGGAGAAAAAGTCCGGCAGCCCGAAGCGGAAAAGGCGGCCTACGGTAATTTCACCCAGGATTTCGTGATTATCGTTTATGACCGGAATCGCCAGCAGATTGTTGACGCTCATGACATGCGTACATTTGGAAACCGGCTCGTCTTCACGAATGCTGAAACGCGGCGGACGCATGATGTCGCGTGCCACGATCGGCTTGTCGATACGTGGGTTGTGTTCTTTAACGATGTCGCGCAGGGTCTCAGCATCTCTGGCTTCCATGACCTGCTCGCGAATTGCCGGATCCATAAGCAGCCGGGACAGCTGAGCCATGAGTTTCAGCGAAATCGAAGCATCGGACGCCGGCACCAGGAACATGCAGATAATCCGAACCGGAAACTCTTCAAACATGACCGGCTCGTCGAAGGTTGCGACGGCGATCAGCGCCTGAGACAGATGTTCGAGCCGCGCGTGCGGAAAGGCAATTCCATCACCAACGGCGGTCGTCCGCTGACTTTCGCGTTTCACCAGCCTCTCCACGATACCCTCATGCGTGAGCTCGGGATTGACAGCAAAGAACTCTTCCGTGCACAGCGTCTTTACCATTTGAGACAGGACCGCATTGCGGTCACCAGCCTGCTGTTTTGGCTGCCACGATTCTACGCGGCGGGTGTAATTCATTACATTCATGCGGGGGTCTCCGTTTACAGGGTGGATTCGGCCTTCGCCTGCAGATAGTGCGAAAGGATGTTCTTAGCCTCGAGAATGCCGACGAGCCGCTGCTCTCCATCGACCACGGCGATCTCACGGATATGGTTCTGCTCCATAAGCTCGAGTACGTTTTTCAAAAGGGTTTCAGCGTTCACCATGACGGCCGCTTCGGCGAGCTCACCGCCGGCCTGGGCATTGAGTGCAAACGCGATGGCCGGCAGCATATCCTCCGCTTCGGATTTGTCGCGCGAAAGCTCCAGCACCTTGGCTGCAATCTGCTTTGCCTGAATCACGCCGACGAGCCGTCCCTCGGGGTCTTCAAGATAGACCTTATAACGATCCGACGAACAGAGCATTTCCGCCAGCTGTTCGAGCGGGGTATTAACCGGGGCCCGCAGGCAGCTGGATTTAATGAGATAGGAAAGATTCTTTACCGTGGTATTTTCTAGGTTGGCTTTCATGATTTTCTCTTTTGGGGTGCATTCAGAAACAGCGGGTGCAGCGTGCAACCCGCCATCATCGTGGAACGATCAGGCCGCTGCAGTCTGGCGCTGAACCAGTTCGGCATTCACCTTCCGGCGCGCGGCACGCTGGTCGAGCACACCCAGCAGCTTTCCGCTTTCCGCATTATCAATCACCGGCAGCGCCTCGGTCTGCGTTTCGTGCATTTCACGCAGGGCCTCCGCCAGATTGGTTTCCGCCAGCAGACGCTGGGTCAGCGGCTGCATAACATCGCCGACGACCAGCCACAGCCAGGTATCGCGATCCATCAGCACCTCTTTGAGCATGTCGAAGGTCAGAACGCCGGCAATCTTTCCATCGGCGGAAACCACCGGATAAACGAGCGTATCCTGCTCGGCAAAATGCTGTACGACCTGCGCCAGCGGAGTTCCTTCGTTCAGCGGAACAATGCCGGTATCCACCACATTGGCCACCTTCAGTTCCGCCATCACATCCTCTTCAGTCACGTTGCGACCGACCTCGCCAGCCTTGTTGATGGACAGCTTGGCAAACGCCGGACCGATGAGCTGAACGATCAGCGTCGTGGCCGTGACGGTGAAAATAATCATATCGCTCAGTTTCATGCCTTCAACCACAGAGATATCCGGCAGCTTCTGGCTCGCAACGATGGAGAGACCGACGGCAACCCCGCCCTGTGCAAACAGCGCCATGCCCATGTAGTTCTGGACCGGCTTTTCCGCTTTGGAAAAACGGCCGCCCCAATACGCACCGACCCATTTCCCGATGCTGCGCATCAGGACATACGCCGCAACGAGGCCCCAGAGCCAGCCCGGCATGTTGCCCAGCGAAAGCCGGGCGCCTACCAGCACAAAGAAGACAATGTAGATCGGCGTGGAGAAGGAGCGGATGACCTCGAACAGCTGTTTACTGCGGCGCGGAGCCAGGTTGATCAGCACGATACCGACCGACATCGTGGCGAGGATCACATCCATCTCAAATGCCACGGACAGGCCGATGCAGAGCAGGATGATCCCGATGGAAATCCCGAGACGCTTTTCGGTCTGCGGCATGTAATGCATCATGGCGTTAAGCACGAAACCGCAGGCCACACCGAGAACCACGGCGCCGCCGAGCTCGATCAGCGTATGCAGCATGGTAATCCCGACCGATTCGCCGCCGCTCTGCGTAAGGATCGACGCAACACTGGTGCCCAGTCCGTAAAGCGTCATTGCCAGCGCATCGTCCAATGCAACAATCGCAATGATCGCGGTGGTCAGGACCCCGGCCGAACGGTATTCCCACAGCACGTCAATCGTGGATGCCGGATCGGTGGCCGAAGCAATGGCCCCGAAAACAATGCCGGCGGCCAGCGCATAAACCCAGCTGTGGCAGACCAGATACACGATCCCGGTGGAGGCCAGGCCGACCAGTACGAATGCGGCAAGCCCTTCGCCCATCAGGATCGCGGTAAACTGCCGTCCATATTTTTTGAAGATGCTTCCGCTCAGCTCACCGCCGACCAGAAAGCCGATCAGCCCCAGCGCAAAGTTATTGAAAGGACCGAGCGCGGCAATATCGGAAGGATGCAGCAGGCCGCCGTTGTTGAATACCGACCACCCGAATAGACCGAACAGATGGTGGAACAGCAGGGCGCCGGAGTCGCCGATCAATACGCCGACCACGATATAGCCGACCACCTGCGGCACTTTCAGGCGCTGGAAAATCCACGCTCCGACCACCCCGCCGGCGACGCAGATACCGAGAATTGCAAGTACACCTAGGTGAAAATCATCCATTTTCTAATCCTCGGAAATCAGTTGGGAATAGATAAATTCAGGATCCGAGGAAGCAATGATGCTGTCCCGGGTCGTGGCGTCCTTGAGACGGCTGCTCACCGCGGAAAGGGTGCGGATATATTTGGCGTGCTGGTCAGACCGGGCCGCGAGCATGCAGACAATATGCACCGGCTTGTTGTCCAGCGAAGAGTAGCCCGAGATGGGACGCTTGCTGACGGCAACCGCCATCACCAGGTCCGATACGGAATCAATTCGTACGTGCGGAACACCGACCCCAAAACCGATCCCGGTGCTCATCAGCTCTTCGCGGGCGAAGATTCCGTTCAACAGCTCATCGCGCTTGTGAACCAGCGGCGAGGTAGCGAGCAGATCGACCAGATTGGTCAGGATGGTTTTCTTGTCGGTCTCTTCCACAATAACGATGCGATCGGATGTCAGCAGAGAATTGCCACCTTTCTTGACCGAGGCAATCGCCGGAGCGGTTTTATTGGAGATTCGGGAATTCACCCAGTTTTCAACATCTTCACGCTTAAAGCGCCATGTGGTACCGAGCTTGCCGCCCGGAAGGTCGCCCTTTTGCGCCCAGTCATATACCGTTCGCTCGGATACCCGCAGATATGCGGCCACTTCTTCGATTGTCATAATTTCATGCACAAGCACGTCTCCTCTGTTAATCCGCGGAAAACTACATCAAACCGTAATGATTGCAAGTAATCTCTTTATTTTAGACACAATCTCCGCATTAGGCGAAAAACGCATGAATTCATCATTAAAAGCAGTTGCTTGAAATGGTATGCCAGCTCATGTCCAAGCAAACCGTTCATCCACTGCAAATAAAAAAAGCGGCCCGAAGACCGCCTTTCCTGATTGCCGGATATTTAGGGCCGGACGCTTATACACTGAACTCCGTCATCTGATGGAAGTTGAGGTATTTATAGATGTCGTCGGTCTTGCCTTCGAGCTTCGGTGCGACGACCGCAACATATTCCTCCGGCGTTGGAAGCGTGCCCTTCAGGGCCACCACGGCGGCCAGCTCGGCGGAACCGAGATAAACCTGCGCACCGGTTCCCATGCGGTTGTTGAAGTTACGCGTCGAGGTCGAGAAGACCACGGCGTTATCCTTCACGCGCGCCTGGTTGCCCATGCAGAGCGAACAGCCCGGGATTTCAATACGCGCACCGGCGGCACTGAACTTCGCATAGTAGCCTTCCTTGGTGAGCTGCGCCTGGTCCATCTTGGTCGGCGGGCAGATCCACAGGTTGACATTGGCGAAACCTTCGCCGGTGAGCACTTCGCCGGCGGCCCGGAAATGGCCGATGTTGGTCATGCAGCTGCCGATAAAGACATCGTCAATTTTTGCTCCCTGCACATCGGAAAGCTTTTTCACATCATCCGGATCATTCGGGCAGCAGAGAATCGGCTCCTTGATTTCATTCAGGTCGATTTCAATGACGGCGGCATATTCGGCATTTTCGTCGGCACTCATCAGCTCGCCGTTTTCGAGCCATTCCTTCACGTCATCAATACGCTTCCGGAGGGTTTCGGCGTCGCCGTAACCGCCCTTGATCATCTCTTCCATCAGGGTGATGTTGGAGTTGAGGTATTCCTCGATCGGTTCGCGATCCAGCTTGATGCTGGCAGCAGCGGCCGAGCGCTCGGCGGCGGCATCGGTGAGCTCGAAGGCCTGTTCGACCTTCAGCTTCGGCAAACCTTCCATTTCAAGGATCCGGCCGGCGAAAATGTTCTTCTTGTTTTTCTTTTCGACCGTCAGCAGACCTTCCTGAATAGCCTGGTACGGAATAGCGTTCACGATATCGCGCAGAGTGACGCCCGGTTGAAGCTCGCCCTTGAAGCGGACCAGAACGGATTCCGGCATATCGAGCGGCATCACACCCAGCGCCGCCGCAAAGGCTACGAGGCCGGAGCCGGCGGGAAACGAAATGCCCATCGGGAAACGGGTATGGGAATCGCCGCCCGTTCCGACCGTATCGGGAATCAGCAGGCGGTTGAGCCAGGAGTGGATCACGCCGTCACCCGGACGCAGTGAAACACCTTTGCGGTTCATGATGTAATCCGGGAGCGTGGCGTGGGTGATCACATCCGCCGGTTTCGGATACGCGGCCGTATGACAGAACGACTGCATCACGAGATCGGCATTAAACTTCAGGCAGGCGAGTTCCGTGATTTCACCGCGGGTCATCGGACCGGTTGTATCCTGCGATCCGACGGTGGTCATCTTCGGCAGGCAGGAAGTGCCCGGAAGAATACCGTCCACGCCGCAGGCCTTGCCGACCATCTTCTGGGCCAGCGTATAACCCTGCCCGTCCTTCGGCTGCGGATTATCCGGAACCACGAAAATGCCGGATGCATCAATCGAGCTCAAGCCCAGCGCTGCACGGGCCTTTTCGGTCAGCTGCTTGCCGATGATAAGCGGGACGCGGCCGCCGGCGCGGAATTCGTCGAGCAGCGTATCGGGCTTGACCGGGAAGGTGGTGATTTCGTTTCCGTCGGTGTCGGTAATCAGGCCTTTGGTCGGATAGACCTTGATAACCTTTCCGGTGGTCAGTTCCGAGACATCCGCCTGGATCGGGAATGCGCCGGAATCTTCGGCCGTGTTGAAGAAGATCGGAGCAATCGTGCTTCCGATCACTACGCCGCCGCGGCGCTTGTTCGGAATGCAGGGAATATCCTGTCCGATATGCCAGATCAGCGAGTTACAGGCCGATTTACGCGAGGATCCGGTTCCGACCACGTCGCCGACGAAGGTGACCGGGAGGCCGGTTTTTTCCTTCAGTCCGGCGATTTCCTGCGGTCCGTCCGGGAACAGCGTGCCGCCCATGCAGTTGGAGTGCAGCGGAATGTCTGCCCGGGTAAACGCGAAGGAAGCGGGGGAAAAGTCGTCGGTATTGATTTCGCCGTCCACCTTGTAGATAACGGTTTCAATCTCTTCGGCGATTTCCGGCATGGAGGTGAACCATTCGCCGGCGGCCCAGGAGGCCAGAATATCCTTTGCGACATCATTTCCCTTGTCCGCCAGGGCCTTGACATCGGTAAAACGGTTTACGGAAAGAACCATCTTTTTCAAGGAAGCCGCGGCGGTCGCTGCCAGAGCACCTTCTTCTGCAACAAGCCGGATCAGGCCGTCGAGGTTGTAGCCGCCGACCATCGTACCCAGCAGCTCAACGGCGCGTTCCGGCGAGATGAGGGGCGTAGATTCTTCCCCGTGTGCGACCTTGAACAGGAATTCCGCCTTGATCTGTGCGGCGGGATCGACGCCCGGATTAACGCGGTTGGTAATCAGTTCAACCAGTTCCTCCTCCTTGCCGGCGGGAGGATTCTTCAGCAGTTCAATAACGTCTGCCGTCTGTTCCTTATCGAGGGCCAGCGGAGGAATGCCCTCTTTGGAGCGCTCTTCAACATGGGCATAGTAGGTCTCAAAGAAAGTACTCATAATAAGATCATCCTTTTGTTTATTCGCGAATTGGGGCGAAAATAGTGTTTGGGCCGCGGGGTGTCAATGGTGATACCCGCTTATGCGGAGGCGTTACCGGTCGTAAATCACGCAGGTATTCGAAAACTTATCGTGCCAGTTGGCGTAGAACACGAGTGCATAACTCAGCAGATGGAAGATAATATTATCGGTCAGAAAGTTGATCAGCCGCGTGCGGGAAGTTGCATAATTGATGTAACGGCGCGACTTCATTTAACAGCTTCGAAATCTTCTTCGCGAAAACAGCAGTATTCGATCAGATCGGAAATGGTGTCGGCGGAAACACCGCGCCAGAAAATCTTCCAGCGGCCGGACCGGTGTTCGCCGTCGGCCTGCTGATGGTACCAGGAATTAAAGGGATTGGCGGCATTGGACCGCCAGAACAGTGACGCATGATTGGCACACACTTCCCGCCACAGCTCCAGCGCCAGCCCTTCGCCGCGGGCTTCGCGTCCCACGGCAAATTTGGAAAGGTAGAGCCCGGCCGGATGATGCTCCAGCAGGACGGCGCCGCGATATTCCTTTTCAACATACAGTTCGGCCACGTTATCGAGAAAATCGCGGTTCTTGAGTTGCTTTCCAAAACTGGCCTCCAGCAAACCGATGAGCCGGTCGCGATCGACCGCATCCATCTGCCGGAAATGGAGAATCTCGCTGCCTTTTCGCAAAAGGGTGCCGGCGCCTTTGACCGTAAAGATTTCCTGAAGCAGATTGATCGGCGAGGTGATCGAAAGGTGCAGTCCCGGACGGGCGTCTAGCAGGCGGCCGCCCAGCGCCGGATAATCCAGTTCAAGCGTTTCCAGCGGCTGCGGATTTTCGCGATGTGTATACACATACGGCAGCGACTCGCCACTACCGCTGCGCAGACCGCCGGCGGCGCGAATAAAGTGCACGCGCCGGGCCACCTCCGGCACCAGCTCCATCAGCGCCGTTTCCAGCTCCGCATCTTCCGCAACAAGCACCGGCACCTTATCATCCAGTTTCGCCTTGCGGATAAACGCGTTGGCCTCGCCCGATGCCAGGTTATGAAAGGAAAAAATCGGTTCCTTCGCCAATGATGCCTGCATGCTCCGCGCCTGTCCGCCGCACAACAGGATGGCGGGCACCAGCTCAAGCCGGAGCAGGAAATGAAGATCAAACGCCAGCACCTCGGCGCCGGCCTCGATACTGCCGGCATCCGGGCAGAGCAGCGCAAAGCACGCGGAATGCTCTTCCTGAAACTTGTTCAGGTAAAACTCATACTCATCCCGCCGCCCGATGCTGTCGAGAAAGAGCCGTATGGTTTTGTTCAGCGTAATCATTGAACCGGTGTTTACCACAAAATACCTAAAACCACAGAATTATTCTCATCGTGTGCTCTTTTTGAGCATCCTGCGTATTTTGCGGTGAAACTAAAGTGCCTTTTTCGTCTCCTTGACGAGACGCTTGAGCTTTCCGCCAAGAGCCACCTTTTTCACGTGCGACATGCGGTCGACCAGTAAAACGCCGTTGAGGTGATCGAGCTCATGCTGAACCGCGCGGGCCAGCAGGCCTTTCGCATGGAGCTGTTTCACATGGCCTTCGAGATCGGTGTATTCCGCGTCCACCTCATACCAGCGCTCCACGTTGGCAAAGATTTCAGGAAAACTCAGGCACCCCTCCGGACCGACCTGAATATCTTCCGTATGCGCGGTAATCTTGGGGTTGATGAAAACCAGCGGCATTTCCACATCGGGATTTTCACGCACACCGTCATCGCCCATATCGCTGTCCGGCGGAATATCGATCACGAACATGCGCTCGGAACGTCCGACCTGTTCGGCCGCAAGGCCGACGCCCCGCTCCTCGTACATCGTTTCGAGCATATCCTTCGCCAGCTCGTGGATCTCGCCGGTGATTTCCGTCACTTCCTCAGCCTTCTTTCGAAGGATCGGATTTCCATAGGTACAAATTGTTAAACTCATGATGGCAAGGTTTTCGTTAAGTTCGCCTATGATGTCAATTGAAATTGAGAAGGCGCACCCATCACGCTATACACAGCACCGTGACTCCCGATCCCCAGAACAGAATTATCCTGGCAGCCTTCAACGCCCGCTATGCACACAGCGCGTTCGGCGCCCGCTACCTGCTGGCCAACCTCGGCGAACTGAGGGCATGCGCCGGACTGCTTGAATTCGACCTCGCCGTACAACCGCGCATCGCCATCGAAAAAATCCTCGCATGCGAACCACGGATTGTCGGCATCGGCTGCTACATCTGGAATATTGATCTGGTCACGCGCATCGCCGCGCTGCTCAAACGCATCCGCCCCGACATCGTGCTCATTCTCGGCGGCCCGGAAATCAGCTACGAAACCGAACAGCAGGAAATTTTTACATACGCCGACCATGTCATCTGCGGCGAGGGTGAAATCGAATTCGCGAAACTGTGCCGGGAACTTCTAGGCAGGCGGACCGCCTGCGATACACAAACCGCCGAAGCCGTACCGCAGGCGGCCCGCCTGCTCCTCGCTGAACCGGTGGATGTAGAGCAGATCGAGCTGCCGTACGATCTCTATACCGACGAGGATATTGCCCACCGCGCCATCTATGTCGAAGCCTCGCGCGGCTGTCCGTTCCGCTGTGAATACTGCATGTCGTCGCTCGATTCCTGCGTTCGCTATTTCCCGAAAACGCGCTTTCTCGAAGCCATGCAGAAGCTGCTTGATCGAGGGGCACTCACCTTTAAATTTGTCGACCGCAGCTTTAACATCAACATCGACTTCGCCCTGGAAATTCTCGCCTTCTTCAAGGAACGCTATCGCCCCGGCATGATGCTGCATTTCGAGATGATTCCCGACCGGCTGCCGGCTGAACTGATGGCCGCCGTCGCCGACTGCCCGACCGGCATGCTGCAGTTTGAAATCGGAATTCAGACCTTCAACGAAGCCGTTGCTCATCGTATCCGGCGCCCGCTGAATATTGCCGTTATCGAAGCGAATATGAACCGGCTGCGCAGCGAAACCGGCGTACACATCCATTCCGACCTGATCGCCGGACTGCCCGGGGAAGATTTTGAAAGCTTTGCCGCCGGGTTCGACCGCCTGCTGGCACTTCATCCGCAGGAAATCCAGCTCGGCATCCTGAAACGGCTGCGCGGTGCACCGATCGACCGCCACTCCCGGGAATGGGATATGGTTTACAGCCCGCATGCACCGTACGAAATCCTGCAGACCAGCCTCATTTCGTTCGACGCGATGCAGCGCATCCAGCGCTTTGCCCGCTACTGGGACCTTACGGTCAACAACGGCCAGTTCATTGAAACCGCCCCGCTCATTTGGGAAGGTTGCAGGCGGGACGCCTGCGATACTCCACCCGCACCGCAGATGCTCCACCTGCCCGAAGCAACCGTACCGCAGGCGTCCCGCCTGCCCGAAGCAACTGTACCGCAGGCGTCCCGCCTGCCCGAAGCAACCGTACCGCAGGCGTCCCGCCTGCCCGAAACCACCGGCTTTAATCCTCACGAAGAAATCCACCAGACCCGGCGCAAAAACTATCCCCACTGGACGCAGGAAGGATGCACCTATTTCGTGACATTCCGCCTGGCGGATTCCATTCCGCAGAACCGCATCAGGGAATACGAAGAACTGCGTCGCAAATGGGAAGAACATCATCAGCCTCCCTATTCCGAGCAGGAAAAAAAACGCTTCAACGAACTGTTTTCTGAACAGGTAAATGAATGGCTGGATGGCGGCGCCGGAAGCTGCTGCTTACAGAATCCGGAAGTTTCCCGGATTGTCGCTGACACATTGCTGCACTTTGACGGCGAACGGTATGAACTGGATGAATGGGTCGTGATGCCCAACCACGTTCACGTTCTGCTGAAACCTCACTCAGAATTTGAACTCTCAACAATTCTCCATACCTGGAAATCCTACTCGGCGCATGCAATCAATGAAGAACTCGGGCGGGATGGCCGTCTCTGGCAGCCGGAAAGCTATGACCACATCGTTCGTGATGAGGAGGAACTGTCGCGTATCCGGAATTACATTCGACGCAATCCGGAAAAAGCGGGGATCACCGTGGAGTTTGCGGGAAGCAGGCGGGACGCCTGCGATACACCCCCCGTACCGCAGGCGTCCCGCCTGCAACCGGAAATATCCCCCTTCGCCGCCTTCATGCAGTGGAGCGACTGGCTATATAAACAGACGGGAACCACCGGAAACCTGCACATGGTCCGGCTCGCCAAACTGCTGATGGAATTTCTGACGAAGCAAAAAGGACTCGCTGAGCGGACGGTTGCCGAAGCCCTGTGGCACGACTATTCGCGCGGCAACCGGCCCGACCTTCCGGGATTCCTGAAAAAGTTTGGGTTTGAAAAACCCGTCACGGAAAAGACACTCTCCTCGGCAGTACTTCCGAGACAGGCGCGACACAGACAGGATTAAAGCATGACAGAAGAAAACAAGAACTGCGGCGGGCAGTTAAACCTGCTCGTTAAAACAGCGGATGCGGATGCCGTTTGCGAATGGGTCCGGGACGCCTTGCAGAAAGAACCGATCGAAACCATGCAGCCGTTTGCAGAGGAGACCCGAATCGAGATTTATTTTGATTCGCTGACCGAAGCACAGATTGCCGAGAAAGCATTGCCGCCGGAACTGAATATTCTGGGGACGGAGGCGCAGGCCTATGAGGAGCAGGATTGGACCACCTTCTGGCAACACCATTTCAAGATCACGGATATCGGAAACCGGCTGCGTACAGTTCCGGAATGGGAAACGGCGCCGGACGACGACCGGATCAACATTATCATTAATCCCGGGCTGAGCTTCGGAACAGGTGGACATTTTACAACGCGTTTCTGCCTTGAGGCGCTGGAAGAAGCGGTACAGGAGCTGAATCCGCAATCCATGATCGATGCGGGAACGGGTAGCGGCATTCTGTCGATCGCCGCCGTCAAACTGGGAATTCCGTCGGTGGAGGCATTCGACTTTGATCCCGTCTGTATCGGGCAATGCGAGGAAAATGCGATGCGTAACGCGGTCGAAGGCCGAATCCGGTTTTTCGAGGCCGATGTGCTTGAGCCGGGCTGGTATCGGGAGCCGGTAGACCTGCTCTGCGCAAACATCCTGACGTCCGTACTGCTTGAAGCGGCGCCGCTCATCAAACGCGCGGCAAAAAGACGGATTCTGCTGAGCGGGATTCGCGAGATTGAGGCCGATGCCGTGGCCGAAACCTTTATCCAGCTGGGCGGACGGGAAGTTTCCCGCGACGGCGACGGCCAGTGGTGCGGATTGGTGATTGACGTTTAGCGAGGTATTTATGATCCGGCAGAAAAAGAACAGATCCCGCCTGCTTCACTATTTTGATCGGACGGTCTGGACCCTGACCACTCTTCTGGCGGTTATTTCCCTCATCGGACTGGCCGGCAAGCTCCATTGGGCGCTCGACCTTTTTTCCCACTTCAGGGTGCAGTATGTTCAGCTGGCGCTGGTTTTTGCCGGAATCTGCCTCTGGGTACGTCGAAACCGCGCGGCAGTTACCCTGATCCTGATCGGCCTCTTTAACTATGCGTTCGTCTATCCCCTCTACCTAGGGAAACCGGACGCAAAAACCGCCGAACCGGTTCGCGCCATGCTGATGAATATCCTGGCGGCCAACGGAAATACACAGCAGGTGCTGGAGGCGATCGATACCTATAAGCCCGATATCCTGTTGCTTGAAGAGGTAACCCCGGAATGGGCCGCCAAGCTGGAGAAGCTGAACGAGACTTATCCCTATCGGGCCGCCCGGCCACAAAGTGACTGCTTTGGAATCATGCTGCTCAGCATGCTTCCGCTGCAGCATGCCGAAGTCGTCGAAATCGGCACCAGCGGACTGCCATCGATCATGGCGGACGTCTATATCCCGGATAACGAAGTTTTCACGCTCGTCGGCACGCATCCCCTGCCTCCGGTCAGCGCCGATTATGCGCGCCGGCGCAACGAACAGCTGGCCGAACTGCCGGAGATCATCGGCAACCAGAAGCATCCTGTGCTGCTGATCGGCGATCTGAACACCTCGCCGTGGTCTCCCTGGTTCCGGACCCTGCTGCGCGATTCAGGACTCAAAAACAGCATGAAAGGTTTCGGGTTCCAGCCCAGCTGGCCGCAGCAGAGTCCGCTGCTTCGCATCCCGATCGATCATGTTCTCCACGACGAACGGATTCATATCCAGCACCGGATGATCGGGCCGGATATCGGATCCGACCATTTTCCGGTGATCGTCGATTTCACCCTGCAGCCGTAATGAAGAGCTCTGAAAGGAGCCTGATATGAAGAAACGGATTCAACTTATCCTTCGGATCATCCTGCCGATCGGCACCATCGTCTCCATGTTCTTCGTTCCATGGATCCTGATCCGCGCGTGGATCAAACCGCTGCCGGATTCGGTTCAGGAGCAGGTCAACAGCGCCATCGGACTCGGATTTGATGGCATCCTTGTTTATGTGGATGAGTCCGGCAGGCCGCCGGCGTTCTATGCCGCCGGCTGGCACGACCGACAGAACCGCATACCGGCCAACCCGCACGCCCTGTTCAAGATCGCCAGTATCGACAAGTTATACACGGCGGTCGCGATCAGCAAACTGGTTCACGACGGACGGCTCTCGCTGGATAAAACCGTGGCCGATTATTTTCCGGAACTTGCCGGGTGGATTGAATATGCGGATCAGATCACCGTGCGGATGCTGGTTCAGCACCGCAGCGGAATCCCGAACTTTACGGATACGGCGGACTTCTGGACCCATCCGCCCGAAAGCGGCGATGAAGCGCTGAAACTCATACTGGATCAGCCGGCCCGCTTCCGCCCCGATCAAAGGTATGCATATTCCAACACCAACTATCTGCTGCTTTCCCGGCTCATAGAAAAAGTCACAGGCGGTGCAAAATTTCGGTATATCACAGAGGTCATCCTGAACCCGCTCGGACTGAGCCATACATTTGCATCGATACACGACGTGAACATGGATGAACTCATGAGCGGCTACTATGTGGGCATCGAAGAAGATATCAAGACCGCGGACTACGGCTCCATGATTGCCTCGGCCGAGGATGTGGGCGTTTTCCTGCGGGCACTGAATGACGGTTCTCTTTTTGCCGAAGGCGAACAGGAGATCTACTCCTCGATTTATTGGTACGAACACACCGGCCTCGTTGCCGGCTATCAGAGCATCGCCAAATACCACAAGGATATCGACACGGTGGTTATCCAGTTTACGAACACCACGGATTTTCAGGGATACAACTGGAACCTGTCCGAAATCGTCTACAACCGCATCGTGAAGATCGTGCGGCGGCAGCACGCACAATGATATAACGCATTCTGCAATCCGGCCACACCGCCATCCGGAAGATTGCCGGATCAGGAAGAAGAGCTATCGCCTTGCCTAAAGAGTGTGCCGGAGTAAACTGTTCGCTGTTTTATATATTTGTTTCACTGGGTGAAAGGGTGGCATTCCAGGTTGAAGAGGGTCATGGGGAAAAATCAAAACAGTTGGAGGATGCGCATGCTGTTCCTGCACGGAACCATGATCGCAGCGCCTCTTCTGATGCTGGTTCTTCACGCCGGCAACCACGTTTTCGGATTCTGCCTCTTCAAAAAACTGTCCGGAATCGACTGCCCCGCCTGCGGCATCACCCACTCTATCATGGCCATGATGAGCGGCCATCCGGCGGAGGCGCTCCGCTTTCACCCGGCCGGACCGGCGGTCCTGATTTTACTGGCCGGCATGACCGCCTATCTGAGCACCACGCTGCTGACCCGTTTCAAGGGATTGGAGTGGCGGCGCGAAACGGCCGTTTACCATCTTCTGGACTATGCGATGGTCGGCATGTTGCTGGCCGGATGGTGCGTGAAACTATGTGTTAACTGAATACAAAGGAGAAAAACTATGGCAATGGTAACGTGTCCGAAATGTACGAAACAGACCGCCCAGGGCGGATTCCCGGCATGGGAAATTATCGTGGCAATCTGCTTCTTCCCGCTGGGTCTTCTGGCCCTGCTGGCCGGTCGCAAACCGACCACCTGCCAGCACTGCGGAAACACCTGGCAGGCCTAAAGAAATCAGAAAAACGGTAACCGTATTGAGCAGCCGGGACGACTTCGATATGTACCGCAGGCGTCCCGCCTGCTATTGGAATGCGGCTACCGTTTTTCGGCTGCATTCCAACCCGCAACACCTTAGAAAAATCCGCCGTCGTTCTGCAGCAGATCCTCGGGAATCTCGGACAGGAAGCGGGACGGATCGAGAAAAATCATGCCGCCGTCGCGCTGGCGTCGCACCATCGGCGAACAGAGAAACAGCTCATCCTCAGCACGGGTGACCGCGACATAGAAGAGGCGCCGCTCCTCGGCATCGCCGGACTCTTCCACCGACTTTTTGCTCGGGAACATATCCTCGTTCACAAACAGGATGAAGACGGCTTTCCACTCCAGCCCCTTGGCCTGATGCACCGTGCTCAACCGCAGGGCATCCTCCTCCTGTCCGGAATCGGACGGCACGTTTCCGCCTTCGGCATCCAGATTGGTCAACAGGGCAATTTCAGAAAGGAAGGCCTCCGTGGAGTCAAACTTGACCGTAAAGTCGATGAGTCCGTCGAGATCCTCGGCGCGGAACTTGTGGTTATCAAAGTTTTCCACCATGTATTCGCCATAAAACGCCTTCTTGAAACGGAAGATCAGTTCACCGGGATCGTTTTCCAGATTCTCTTCGCGGTAAGCTAGAAAGACTGGACGAATCTTTTCCCACTCTTCGCGGGCCGCCGCCGGCAACGCCGCCAGCAGGTCGTCATGAGTCTCAGCGCGCTGTAGGTTTACGCGGCCGCCAAACTTTTTAAAGATTTTCTGGACCGTCTTGGCACCCACTTTCGGCAGCATTTCCATGAGTCGACCGAAGGCCAGCTCGTCGGAAGGATTTACCAACAGACGGAGTACTGTAATGACATCCTTGATGTGGGCCTGCTCAAAGAACCGCACGCCGGAGGTCACCACGTACGGCAGCTGGGCGCGGGCCAGCTCCATCTGCAGTTCCATGGCATGAAAGTGTGAGCGGTATAGCACGCAGATTTCCGAATAGGGCGTGCCGCGCCGATGCAGCTCATGCGCCTTCTCAATCACATATCGCGCCTGAACCGATCCGTCACGAACCTTGACCAGCTTCGGCAGCGTCCTGCTTTCACGCACCGCCTTGAGTTCCTTCTGGAACTGCTCCGGATTTCCGGCAATCACCTCGTTGGCAACATCCAGAATCTCAGGCGTACTGCGATAGTTGATCTGCAGCTTGAAGGTCTGCGCGCCCGGATAGGTTTTTTCAAACTCCAGAAAATTTCTGAAGTCGGCGCCGCGCCAGGAATAGATGCTCTGGAAGTCATCGCCTACCACCATGATATTGCCGTGAGTCCGCACCAGCATGTGCACAAGCTCGGCCTGGATGGCGTTGGTGTCCTGATATTCATCAACCAGCACATACTTGAACGAGTCCTGATAAAAGTTGCGGATGCGTTCATTTTCCGCAAGCAGCCGGTGGGCATGGAGCAACAGATCGTCAAAATCCATGGCGTTGGATTCGCGTTTCTTTTCCTGATAGCGCGCATGTACCTTCAGCACCTGATCGGCGTCCACCTCGGAATACTCAAACTGCTCATCGACCGCCGCCGCAAGATCGCCCATACGTCCGCTCACCACGCCGAACAGGCTCAGCAATACTTCCGGTTTCGGGAAATGCTTTTTATCCACTCCGAGCTCCTCGGAGCAGGAACGCATCAGCTTTTTGGCATCATCGGCGTCGAGAATCGTATAATCCTTCCCGAAGCCCAGCACATCGGCGTGCGATCGAAGCAGCCGGTTGGCAAAGGAGTGAAACGTACCGCTGTAGCCGCTGTTGAAACGTTTTTTTACCAGTTCCTCCGCACGCGTCAGCATCTCCTTCGCCGCCTTGTTGGTAAAGGTCAGCAGGAGGACTTCCCATGGCTGAACGCCCCGTTCCGTGACGAGATAGGCCAATCGGTAAATAAGGGTTCGCGTCTTACCGGTTCCGGCGGCGGCCACGACCAGCGCAGGTCCGTCCGGCGCCGTTACGGCGGCATACTGTTCTTCGTTGAGTTCATCTCGAAAATTCATAACGGCGCACTCTACCGGAACGCCGTAGCCGGTCAAAGAATTTTGCCGCAAGATGCCGGCATCCGCCGGAAAACTAGAAAGAAAGCGCCGCCAAACCGCCGACCATCACAAGAATCAGGACGGTAATGACGCCCACAACAACGATACTCAGCACCCACGCCAGCACCGTGGCTCCCAGCGCTTTCCCATACGTTGTGTTGAAGATCGGCATTGCGATCAGTGCCGCAATAAAGAAACCGGCAATCGCTCCAAGCACCGTACCGATCACAGGAACCACACTGCATAACCCGGAGAGAATGGCTGAGGCGATCCCGCCGAGAATGGTGGCTCCCAGCGCCTTGCCGAAAGAGCGGTTCTCAATCCCGGCGATGCGCGCCCCCCAGAGCAGAAAACCCGCCTGAATAAAGAGCCCGACAATCAATCCGAAAATGACCAGCAGAAGTACCGGCCCGATCATTTGCATATTCCAATCCATGTCCATTCCCGTCCCCCCTTGCTTTCGCTTTGCACTAAAAACGGTGCCACGGACAGGTGCCGCAACAGCGCATGCAATGCACTTTAATCAATGAATCGCCCGATTGCCCATCAGGAAGCTGAAATATATTCAGTCCGGCGCGGCATAAAAAAGACGCCCCGATAACCCATTGCCCGCAGCAGTCCGGCAACCAGTTCCTGCATGTCGTCCCAGGCCAAATGAAGGACACAGTCTTTGATGAATTCATCTGAGCGGACAATAATGTCTTTCCCCAGCTCACCCACGTCCACAGCCGGTTCCGTCTGTTTCTTTTTCGGAACCTCCCCCTTGGCAAGCGACTTGAGTTCGGACCAAACATCGGAATTTAACGAGAATACAGTCTGGATTGCTCCCAGTGTATTTCTGGATACCACGGACACATCATCCCGCTTATACCCCGCCAGATGGTGATATACTTTTGCGATACTTTTAGGAAGCGAATCGAGCGGAACCCAGTTGCATCGGTTTTTTCAGAAACAGCAAAAACAGTCTATAAACCCCTGTTATATTGGGTTTTTTCGAGCGAAGGAATGGAGCCAATGATCGGATTCGAACCGATGACCTGCTCATTACGAATGAGCTGCTCTACCAGCTGAGCTACATTGGCCAATGAAATGAGGGAACGTGTTTACGAAAATGTGCCTGACGGGTCAACCTGCATTTGCCGGATTTTTCGGGGAACGCAGATTTACTCAACCGCTGACAGCCGGCTTAGCTGAAGATTCAGGTCCTGCCAGAGCGTCGACGTGGAGAACTCAGGATAGCGGCCGCCGCGATCGGCCATCTCAAGAACCGTGATCCATTCAGAACCTTCCACATGCACGGTCTCAAGCCGGAAATCATCGAGTACCCGACGCGAGGCCAGCGTAACCTGATCGCATTCCACGATAGACTGGATAACCCGGCGTTTGGTCAACTGCTCCGACCGGACACTGAAATCGGCATTTTCAATCGAGGCCAATTCGTTCCCCTTTTCATCCAGCCACATAATCCGGGTTTTCCTAAGCTGAAGCCGGGTCTTGGCATTGATAACATCGGGAGGGAAAACGGGAGTCGGATCACTACCCGCCATCCGAACCGGATTGAGTCCGACCACGGAACCGAGCCGCTGACCGAACCCGTGCAGGACCAGCGGCTCCCAGTTTCCGGTTGCGGGAACGCGTCGGAAACGAACCTTGGCGCCGTCCAGCCGCATTTCACGGACAAACGGCGCTCCTTTTCTGAAACGGGAAAACCAGTCAAACCGGAGCCGGACATCGGGAAATTCCATTCCGTTCAGCGTCAGCTCCTCGAGCCGGAATCCCAGCAAGGGAGTTGCTCCGCACCGTTTAAGCGAAACCTGCAGCCGGGTTCCGTTTGAAATCTTATCGATCACCACAGAACGAACGCCATCGGTGCGGGAAATCACCTGCACACCAATATAGAGGATCAGCAGAACCAGCCCGGCGGCAATCAGCCTGCGCCGGAGCCCAAACCGCCTCGCCTTCCTGTCGACTGATTTTTTCTTAGCCATTGGCCAGTTCCCGGGAGCGCGACTGCGCCGCCAGCAGCGCCGCCACAACGGAATCCTTCACACCGCGTTCTTCCATGGTGGTGATCGCGGCATGCGTGGTTCCGCCCTTGGAAGTCACTTTACGCCGCAATTCATCGGCTTCCTCGCCGGACTCCTTCATCAATTTGGCGGCGCCGGACACGGTTGCAAGAGCGAGCTCCCGCGCGGTCTCCTTTTCAAGCCCCATCTGCTCCGCAGCCTCCAGCATGCCTTCCAGCAGATAAAACACATACGCCGGCCCGCTGCCGCTCAACGCAGTAACCGCATCGATCTCTTCCTCGGTTACAATCCTGGCCACACCGACCGCGCCCATCAGCTTTTGCGCAAGCTGCACATCTGCTTCTGTCGCGAATTCGCCTGCTGCGATTCCGGCGGCCCCCTCGCCGACCAGCGCAGGAGTATTCGGCATCACCCGAACAACGCGGGTGGGTTTTTCTCCCGCAATTTTCTGCGAAGGAATACCCGCCATGATGCTGACCACCAGCGCATCCGATTTGAGCGAGCTTTCTATCTCCGGCCAGATTGCCGGAAAAATCTGCGGTTTTACGGCAAGCACCACGACATCCGACTGCGCAACAGCGGCGGCATTATCGGTGGAACGTCCCACACCATACTGCTCGGTGAAATGGTCCAGCCGCACCTCATTAATATCCGTCACGCAGACCTCGCCGGCTTCAACCACATTCTGTTTCACAATCCCCGCAACGATGGCCTCCGCCATATTGCCCGCTCCAATAAATACAATGTTCATTTTTTCACCATCCGTTCGCAAACTCGCTCAAGACAAAAAGCTCACAAAGTAAACTCTTCGTGCGCTTTGAGCCTTCGTGTTTATTTATAATTCCGTGCTCCAAACAAATCGGTTCCGATGCGCACCCAGGTACTGCCCTCTTCAATCGCGATTTCGAGATCGTGCGACATTCCCATCGAGAGCTCCGACAGCGGCGTCCCGGTTTCGACCTGAATCCGGTCGCGCAGCTCGCGCAGGGCGATAAAGTGCGTCCGCGCCTTTTCGGGGTCGGGCGTAAACGGCGGAATGGTCATCAGGCCATGAACCTCCACCTTCGACATCCGGTTGGCAGCCTCCACCGCATCGGCCACTTCCTCCGGTCTCATGCCCGATTTGGAGGATTCGCCGGACACATTCACCTGCAGCAGGATCGGCAGGGCTGTCGCCGCATGACTGTCGAGCGCCTCCATCAGCTTGACGGAGTCGATGGAATGAATCATGTGAAACAGGTTGGCGGCAATCCGCGCTTTATTGCTCTGCAGATGACCGATCAGATGCCACTCCAGATTCGGAGGACACACTGGAACCTTGAGCTGCGCCTCCTGCACTTTGTTTTCGCCGAAAAGGCGTAGACCGCAGGCCGCCGCTTCCTGTACGGCTTCGGCCGGCTTGGTTTTGGATACGGCCAGCAACCGCACGCTGTCACGCGGCCGGCCCGCCTTTTTGCAGGCGGCGGCAATACGCTGCTCCACCATTTCAAGCCGTTCTGCAAAGGAATCACTCATACTGCACCCTGATGTGTTGAAGATCTTTCGTTCTGCTTGAACACATACCTGCATTCCGACTAGGGTTAAAGTATGAAAGCGTCAAAACTATTGTTTGCGGCCCTGCTCTGCCCGCTCCTGTCGGCATCAGCCGGTCCTGAAGTGGATCGCATGCTGGATGAATACAGCAATGTGAAAACCGTGACCTGCCAGATCCGCCGTACCAAGGAAGGCGATCTCGGCAAGATGAAATTTCTCAGCCGGGTTTACTGGACCGCCGATCATCAGCTGCATGCGGAAGGTATCTCCCCGGTCAAGCGCCGGACCATTGTGGACGGCCGGAGCCTCTGGCAATATGCCGAAGGGGATCCAAAGGGATTCTCTCGGCCGATCGATCAGCTTTCCGACCAGATGCGCATCTCGCTGGAAATGGTTCCGGGAACCGCCATGGATCACCTGCTCCGGCTCAAAGGCATGGAGGAGTCCGCGTTGCCCGCAGATGAGTCCGGCACCCGGCGGATCGCCATCCAGCTTGAGAAACAATATGTCGTAATGACGCTCGACGCCGCCGGCCGGCTTTCCAGTCTGGAGTTTTTCAGCTCGGAGGACATGACCACGCGACTGGCGAGTTATCGGTACAGTGATTTCTCGGAAGCGGTCGCCGGCGTCTGGGTGCCGATGACCCACGCCATTGAGATGAACGGCACCAACGGAAGCTTTCAGGAAATCGTTAAAGTCGACCGCTTTATCGCCAATGAGCCGATTGCGGAATCACTCTTTATCGCTTCGAGTTTCTTCGACAAGGACGTTGACTTTGTTGATGATTTTGCAAAAATTTACCCCGAGTAAAACGGATTGCGGGATGCCCCGCTTTAACGAAAACAAGGAGAAGAACATGAAGAAACTGATCGCAGGCGCATTGATGGCTGCCATGGTTCTCGCGCTGAGCCCGAGCCAGGCAACTGCAGGTGAAGGCCGTGGAGGAGTAGCTGGCTTTTTGGCAGGATGTTGCCTAGGAGTCCGTGCAGGTTTGGACTACAACGATGGGAAGACCATTCACTGGCGTGACTGGACCCCGCTTATCCCCTACGCTGGCGTTGTGTTCTCTATTTGGAACGGCATTGACTGCGCAGGAGGAATGACTCGCGCTGATTTTGTCGAACAGTATGGATCGACCTATTATTAATCGATTCCCTGTTATGCTGAAGAAGAACATTCCAACGATTCTCATCGTGGGAATGTTCTTTTTTTCCGGATATTGCCTAGCCGGATCACTGGAACTGGCGGAAGACCTGTTTGCAAAAGAAGAGTGGGATCTCTGCCTGCGCGAATGCCGGCGCGGTCAGCTGGAACAGGAAACCCCGGCGGAACGGATGGAGTTGCTGCAGGCGGTCTGCATGGTTCGCACGGGAAAGGAAGCGGCGCAAACGGTCCCGCTTTTTGAGCATCTTGTTCAGGAAAGCCGCGACCGCCGGATCACGATACTGGCCGCTTATGAACTGGGCCGGATTCAATGGCAGTTGAATCAACCGAACGCAGCCCTGAAATCTTTTTCAACCACTTTTGCCGGTGCATCCGACAAAGAGCTCTTCCTTCATGCTGCCTGCTCGCTGTTCCTGCTGATGAAGGAATATCCCGAACTGAAAGCGGGACAGGACGCCCTGATCAGTCAGATCAGCACCTCGCGAACACTTTGGTACGGCGCGCTCTTCAAACAATGTGCCCGACCGGAAGCCACCAAAACGCAGACCGCGGCACCCGGCCTCTTTATTCGTTTTTATCGCAATCAGATCAGCCCTGCCATCGGAGCCCGCTGCAATCTGGCGCCGAGCTGCTCCGAATATTTTGTGCAGGCAAAAGGAAAACATGGCTGGCTCGCCATCCCGATGATCGGCGACCGCTTTATCCGTGAGCCCGATGTGAACAAACTCAAAATAACCCCGGTTATCATGAAGGATGGACTGATTCGCTATCAGGACTTGCTGGATGATCACGACTTCTGGATGAACCCATGAACCGACCGATTTTAGTCTCACTCCTCAGCGCATGTTCACTGACCGCGGCGCAGGCCCAGAACACGACGTTTACGCTCGCAAGGGAGCTGCTCAACGAAGAGCAGTATTCGCTGGCCGCCATCGAATTCCGCCGGGCCGCCATGGAATCCGAAGCGCCGGACCAGCAGGCCGCGTCTTATCTTTTTGCGGGCTATGCCTATCTCAACGCCCGACAACCGGACTTTACGGGCGAAATGCTCGACCGAGCCGAAGAGGCCGACCAATCCTCGCGGTACCGTTGCGAAAATACCCTGTTGAATGCAGAGAATGCCTACGCCGCCCGCGATACCGACATGGCGTTGTACTACTATGACCTGTTGGCGGAAGAGCCGGAGGCGGCGGGTTTTCGTCAATTTGCCCTGCGCCGCGCCGCGGCCATTGATCTGGGACATCGCGACTGGCAGGCCGCGCGCCGGCGGCTGGAACCGCTGGGCGATGCTGCGACCCTTCAGCTGGAAGCCATCGATGCCTATGCAGCCGGTCAGGATAAGAGTCCGGCACTCGGCGGCCTGCTGGGCTTGATTCCGGGATTGGGATACTGGTATTCCGGCGAAACCGCCAACGGCTTCCGCAGCCTGATCCTTAACTCGCTCTTCATGTACGGCATGGCCGATACCGCGGATGACGATGAATGGGGAGCCTTCGCGATCATCACCTTTTTTGAAGTCACCTGGTATTCGGGAAGCATTTATGGAGGGATCGACGCCGCCCAGCGATACAATCAGGAGCGACTCGCCAATGCCCTCGATGTGATCGAAGGCGACATGGGGTATCGTCCCGACTCCTCCACCGTGGTTCCTCTCTTCAAGCTCAACCTTGAATTCTAACGATGCGCCGGCGCCTGTTTTTCAGCCTTCTCGCCCTGCTGCTTCCGGCATCGCCCTTTCTTCATGCAGAAGAAATCCGTTTTCCGATCGGCGAGCAGGCCACGTATTCGATTCACTGGGGCCTGCTGAACTGCGGAACATCCACCTTCCGTTGCGAGGAGATTGAAGAAAACGGGAAAACCATGATCCGCGTGCGGGTGCAGGCCAGAAGCAACTGGCTCGTCTCCACGATTTATCCCGTTGAGGACACCGTCGATTGCTACATCGATCCCGCCACCGGCCAATCGGTCCGGCTCGAAAAGAGCACGTCCGAGGGTGAAAAGATCTGCAGGGACATCCTGACCATCGACCGGGAAAACAATACCGCCGAATGGATCAGCGAAAGCGATAATATTTCCACCAACTACCCGATTGAAGCCGGCGCGTGCGATGCGGTTTCCTTTCTCTATGCCTTCCGCGCCCATGCCTTCACTCCGGATGTCCCGCAGCCGTTCAGCATTGTGGTCGACACCGCCCTGCACGGCATCACCATTACCGCCGGCGGAACAGACCGCAAAAAGGTGGGGGCCCTTGGAAAGGTATTGTGCCGTCGTTATACGGTAGCCCCGGAACGGGACGATCTGTTTGTCCGCAAGATTCCTCAGATGATCTGGCTGAGCGATGACGAACGCAAAATCCTAATCCGCATGGACCTGAAGGTGCCGGTCGGAAAAGCGCGCATTGAGCTCGATGAATATATTCCGCCGTTGCAGAGATAGCGGATTTAGCGGGTCCGGCGCCGCGGGGCACACAGACGCGCCAGCAGGGTTTCCACCATCAGCTCATGCGGAATCGACCCTTCCGAAAGCATGCGTTCGTGCGTATCCACCACCAACCGCTTCGACGCTGTCAGACGGCTTACCGGAAACGGCGCGGCCTGGTTTGCAATCTTCGACGCACGAAACCAATGCATCTTGCGCGGATCGTCGGGCATCGCGGAAAAATAGTCATCCAGCTCCGGATCCGAACTCCACTGAATCTTATTTCCGTTCAATCGCAGCCAGCCCGCATCAATATATTCCCGGAAACGCAACAGGTTCTGAAACAGGGATTCCAGCTGGATGATCAGTCCGACCGAGGTCTGTTTCTGGAAAAGCAGCTGGCGGAAAATACGTATCGCATCGCCCAGTCGTCCTTCGGCGACCGCATCGGTAAAATCCCAGGCAATCGCCTCGCCGGAGGCCGACGTGATGATCTGAACATCGGCAACCGTGATGGTTTTATCCTCTCCCTTGAAGAGCACCATCTTTTCCACTTCGTTCATGATCTGGCGGGTTTCGAAGCCGGTCTTTTCCACAAAGGCATCCACGGCTGCGGAATCGATGGTGTATCCCTCGCGGCGGAAGAGGGCTGCGGCGCGCTGCACCGCCACCGGGCGGGCTTCATAATCGCGCTCCGGCATACTGTATTCCTCGATTTCGCAGACCTCCTTGACCGCTTTGTAGAAGGCGGTGCGCTTATCGATGCCGGACGCGGAAATGACGAGGAACTGGTCCGGCGCCAGTCCGGCCTTGAGGTCGGAGGTCAGCTCGCCAAGCAGGCGTTTAACCCGTTCATTCTTCATCAGAACCGCATTGGCCAGAAAGCTTACATCGCGAAACCAGACCACCTTCTTGCCGCCGAAAAGTCCGACCGTGCGGAAGGCCGCCAGACACTGATCCACAGCCGCGGCGGCATCGTCGATCTTCCCGGCATCGCCGCTGATAATCTCCAGCGCCAACCCCTGCTCGGCCGCCGGACAAAGCTTATCAACCCGGCCGCGCGCATTCGTGCTCACCAGATATTCATCGTTTCCGCAGTAAAAAAATATGTTATCCGCCATCCGCTACTTCCTCTTCCAATCCGGAGAAGATATGATTTAATGCGGCCGTTTTAAATCGAAATCATGAAGAGCATTCAGGCGGACGGGCTGCGCCCCGTCGGAAAGGAATGGCAATGTCGAAAACCATCTGGGCGCCGTGGCGCATTGAATATATTCTGGGCAGCAAGGAGGGCGGCTGCTTTCTCTGCAGAATGTTTGCCGAAGAAAATGATCGCGACAACCTGCTGCTCCGGCGCGGTAAAACCTGCGCCGTCGTCATGAACCGCTATCCCTACACCAGCGGCCACCTGATGGTTACGCCCTATCGTCATCTCGAAAACCTGAAGGACATGACTGCCGAGGAGCGGATTGAAATGACCGATCTCACCATTGAAGCCGTTGAAATCCTGAAGGCGGAACTGAAGCCGGACGGGCTCAATCTCGGCTACAACCTTGGCGGCGCGGCCGGCGCCGGACTCAAAGACCACATCCACCAGCACATTGTTCCGCGCTGGGTCGGCGATACCAACTTTATGCCGGTGCTCTCCGATACCCGCGTCATGCCGCAGGCACTGCTGGAGCAGTATGATGTCCTCTATCCCCTCTTTAACCCCTGATCCGGAAACCTGATGAAAAAGAAATATCTGCTCCTCCCTCTGCTTGCCGCCCTTATGCCGACTGCCGGCTTTTCGGATACAACGAATGAAAGTTCCTCGTTGTTCGGCATTTCGCTGACCGCTGATGAGAAAGCCCGCCGCGAGGCAGACGCGCTGTATGAAAAAGGGCATGCCTGTTTTACCGGCGAAGGCGCTGAGCAGGATCCTGCCAAAGCGATTGAGTTTTACACGAAAGCCGCCGAAATGGGACACCCGCAGGCCTGCTTCAATCTGGCGGCCTGCTATATGCAGGGAAACGGCGTGGAACCCAACATGGAAACGGCCGCAAAATGGTTTCGCAATGCCGCCGGACTGGGCGTTACCGAGGCCCTCTATCCGCTGGGCATCTGCTGTTACAACCTTGCGCGGTTTCCCGAGGCTTACGCATGGGCGCTGTTTGCAGACTCCAAAGGCGACCCGCGACTTAAACAGACCTTTGACCCCATGTTTTCTGCAGAGGAAATCGCCGCAGGCCAAAAACAATTCGAAGCCCTGATGGCTGAAATACAGAAAAAAGAAAAGAAGAGCCAGACTCTGGAATAACGGACCTAAAAGCAATCCTTACGCCGGCGCAGTTCGGCAAAGGCCGCTGCCGAATCCACCCGCAGGAAAGGATTGGTCTGCTTCTCCTCGGCCAACGTCACAAAGATAGCAGAAGATGGATCATGCTGGTACTGCTCAAGGCGGGCTTGGATATCCGGGTTGTCCGGCTCCACATACCGGGCAAATTCCATATTATCGACCAGATAATCGTGCCCGCCAAAAACGATGGTTTCATCCGGCAACGCCTTGATTTTCTGCAGGCTCTGAAAAAGCTGCTCCGCGGTTCCGCCCAGCAGGCGGCCGCAGGCACCGTTAATCAGCGTGTCGCCCGCAAACAAAATTTGGAGCTCTGGAAAATGGTAGCATTTATGGAGCGTCACGTGGCCGGGCGTTGCAATGGATCGGCAGGGCGTACCCAGAATCGTGTAGACCTTTTCCTCCACCGCCGGACTGTTGGCCAAAACGCCCAGCCGGTCACACAGCGTGCGGCATCCTCCGACATGATCGTGGTGCGTGTGCGTGATAAAGATTTCCAGCAACTGAAGTTGTTCATTGTCCAGCACCTTAAAAACGGGATTGGCCTCGCCGGCGTCAAACAGAACGGCACGCCCGTCCCGACAGACGAGATAAACAAAGTTATCGCCAAGCACCGGCAGCGCCAGCACCTCATACGCCCCTCGTTCAAATCGAATTACGCTTTTCATAGAATTCACAGGGAGGGAGGGGAACTTCTCAGCGCATCAGGCGCGCCTTCTTTGTTTCGCGGCGGCACGGATTCCATAAGCGTCTCATAGCATTCCGGACAATAGCCGTGTGTAAAACCCAGATCCGTGTGCTCCATAACGTAGACCTCTATGTGCTGCCACCGGTCGTTCCCGTCTTTGACTTTTTTACAGGCGGCGCACATGGGAAGCAGCGTCCCCTGAGCCTTCGATTTGCAAAGAGCTTGATGAAGTCTGTCGATCAACTCTTCCCGCTCCTCCTCCGCTTTCTTCTGCTCGGTAATGTCGTGAACAATTCCTTCGATCTCCAAGACGTTTCCCTGATCGTCAACAATCGGCACTTCGGTCACACTCAGCCGACGGCAGGTTCCGTTTTTGTGCAGAAACTCGGCCTCATAGGGTAACTGCTTTTCACCGCGTAAAGCCGCCAGCGTATATTCCTCGACCCGGGCATTAATCGGACTGTCTGTCATGTACTCGGCGTAGTGGCCCGCAAACTCCTCCTGGGTGTAGCCAAGTACATTGAAAATGGACGGGCTTAAATAGGTAAAGAGTCCCTGCGGGTCATGGCTGTAGATCACGTAATCCCGATCCAGCGATTCGACCAGACGCCGGTACTTTGCTTCGCTGTAACGAAGGGATTCCTCAACCTTTCTGAGACGGACTGCATTCCTGGCATCGCTCTCATATTGCTTCAGCGCCTGCTCCAACTCTTCATAGGTTGGCTTCTCTGACATAACGAACCTCTTACCGTTTTATTCCTGCCGCCAGATTATCCCCAAAAACCATCTGCGCAGAGTTTTTTCTATTCCCGATGTAGATGATAAAACACCGCCAGCCAGATGGTTTTTTCCGTCGGGGACGTGGACTCAACGCGATGTCGCTGATGTGCCGGAATCAGGTGATAATCGCCGGGACTCAAGGAAACCTTTTTATGTTCAAATTCCAATACCGCTGAACCGGATAGAAGCAGAATCCATTCACTCTCTTCCTGATCATACCAGAAACCTTCCGGCGACGCGTGGCCGTCGGAAACAATCCGCTCAATTCTTACCGACTCATTTTCAGCCAGCACCGAAATGAGCTCTTCGGGAAGCATATCGGGAATATCGCGGAACAGATTCTTCATGCCAATCCGCAGATCAGAACGACAACAGGGCCCGCAACTGCAGGCCACCGAAATTATAGCTGCGATGTCCATAGCCGCCGGGGCCGTCCACTTCCACCGGAATATAGGAGATTCCGCCTTCGATCCGGAAGATCTCCGCCAGCCGCACACCCACGTTTCCGCCAAAGCCGATGCCGTCGTTCTTATAGTCGAACAGATCACTGCCGGTCATCGGAATGGGCAGGTTCAAGCCCCCGTTCAGGTATAAGGTCTGCTCTTCGTTCAGCCAGAGCTGTCCGTAAACCGATGGAACAAGAATCATATTGCTGTAGCTTTCATCCAGCGGACCGCCGGACACATCAATGCCGTTAAGCAGCATATCGCCCCCCGCAATCACGCAGAAGCGCTCGTCAATGCGGTATTCCAGACCGGCATAAAAATCGAGCCAGCCATACCCGCCGTTATCGCTGTATGCCGAATAGGCGTCGTCAATAAAGTCGACAAAGCCCGGCGAAATAACGCCCCCGCCGCCCAGCAACAGACTCACATCGCCTGTTTCCTGCGCAAAGGATCCGGTTCCTGCCAGCAGCAACGCCGCCGTGATTCCCATAATACGTTTCATCACTCTCTCCCTTTGGTTTCGACTACTCTTCGCCCAGCAGAATACGCAACACCAGATTGGCCTGCATATGCGCTGCAATGCCGACGCGCGGCGCCATCAGCCCGCAACCGGGCGCGGCTCCGGTTTCGAGATCGCCGACAATATAAACGTACTTCCCCATTTTCCGTACACCGATGGCATCGCCGGGACCATAACCGGCCATGCCGGAGGCCGCCACCAGCGGCGCCCCGTTGAAGGACTGCAGCAGCATGGCCTTCTGGTCGGGACGATCAAATGCCTCCACCATCACATCAACTGCGCCGAAAAGCACCGGAATGTTTTCGGGCGTTACCCGCACACAATGGGTTTCATAGTGTACATACGGATTGATGCGCTTCAGGTTTTCCTCAATCGCGTCAGCCTTGTTCATGCCAAGCTGGTCAATGAAGTATTGCTGCCGGTTCAGGTTGCTGGGTTCGACGACATCAAAGTCGGCCAGAATCAGTTTTCCGACGCCGATTCGAGCCAGCGCCACGGCAATGGAGGATCCCAGACCACCGAGTCCGGCGATCCCAACCGTCGCCGATTTTATTTTTTCATGCACGCCGGGCGTATGGCGTGCCAGCATGACAGCCTCGAGCTCTTCAGCCGGCGGAACTTCACCGCGCTGAATCAGGTTTACGGTATCGCCGGCGGAAAGCGGAAGATCTTCAGTTACGGCGGCCCCGTTACAGATCAACACATCGGCGGACGGCTTTTCGCGCGCTCGCAGCTGAAAGAGCGTAAGCCCGTCGGGAATATCGATCCGTCGTTCATTTAATTTAATTTTCACTGCGTATGCCTCTGGAATGAGGAAATCATACTTTCCGGCAGCGCGTAAACGTGAATTTAATTCGGACTTGCAACGGAAGGCACAGCGGCCGTGCCTTCCGGATGCTATCTGTTCGGTTGCAGCAAAGAGTTCTTCGGGCTCTTTGCCGACGACTTTCCGGATGGACTCTTTCCTCCGCCCTGAGTTAACATAAAGCCATAGGTAAGTGCTCCCGCCAACAGCAGGATGGACAGGACAACAAACCAACCCATGGCCTTGTCCACCCACGTTTTCTTCCTCTGATACATCCCAACTCCTTTGTTACAGCCCCCTATGTCCGGATGATTTCGGCAGACATCATAATATTAACGGCTTATTGTCAAACGAGATATAGCAAAAAATACTATTCCATCAAAATCCCATATAAAATGCCCCCATTTTCCGATCGATCGCTCACATTTACAAAACCGTAGACTCACACAACTTCTGAAAAAGAGCGCAAAACCGGCCTGCCCGCCCTGAATAAATGTATATTATAATGCTTTAACTGACGGGTGATTTAAGTTCATCTATTCTCAAGTTGTATCGCTCAAAATAACCTTGCAACACTTAATGAAACTGCGTGACTACGATAACAAACCGGCTATAGCGTTCCGCTTTGTCCTAGTGACAGTGATTTTTTGTGGAGGAAAACATGAAGATGAAACACCTGGCATTCATTTGGGGGCTGGTCCTGCTGACGGGCTGGAATGGATTGGTTCAAGGAGCGCAGCAGGCGGTTCCGCCTTACAGTGAAGATTTCCAATCAGGAACCCTGCCCAAGGATCATCTGCGAATCCTTCCGCCCCCGCTCTACGGCCTCTGGATTTATGAGCCATGGGATTACACAACAATCGGCGCCGGACGCATCAGCCTGGTCGCCGACACCACCCAGCTGACCACCAACTCCATCCCGGTGGGCTTACACATTATTACCGATCAGCATACAACATCGGGGTCCGCCCGGTTCCGGGGCAACTTTTACCAGTGCGATGAAACGGTGATCCTTAATCGACAGTCGATGCCGCTCGGCCGGCCGGCTGCCACGCCGGTCACCTTCATGGTCTTCGAAAGCACGACCAGCAACGGCACCTACAACGCGATCAGCACCAATATCGTCACGGCCGGAATCGGCACCAACACCGTCATGTCGGGCGAAATGAATGTCCCGCTCATCGCCGGCCGCTATTACCTGATGGCCGCCGGCTGGAACAACACCGCCAGCTATACCTATCTCACCTCGCTGTCCGGCAGTTACCATCCAGACACAGTCGGCTTCGGCAGCTCATTCAGCGGATTCGGTTCGTCGGGATATCCGGTCTCCTCCACCTCCGTTTCCAACAGCTTCAGCAGCACGCTCTATTATCAGGGACTGGTTTATTCGACCAACGGCGTTGTGCGCATGGATGCCGCAACCGGCGGATCATACTCCACAAACAGCGTCGATCTCTCCGTTAACCTGTCCGGCTATTCCGAAGTCTGGCTTTCCTACCGCTATCGCGACAACAACGATGAAAACGGTGCGGCGGACGGCATTTTCCTGAGCGATGACAACGGCACCACCTTCACCCGCATTGAGGCCCAGACCGACAGCGCCGTCACATGGAAATCCAAGACGCTGGATTTAACAACGCTTGCCGCAGAAGCGGAAATGGCCATCGCCGACGTCACCACCATCCGATTCCAGCAATCCGACAACTCCACCTGGACCGGCGGCGACGGACGCGAATTCGACGATGTGATCCTATACTCAAAGCCGGACATGCTGGCCTCCTCGATCACGGCCAGTTCCAGTTTCCTGTGGAAAGGCTTCACCGCCATCAAGACCCTTCCGATCACCCTGAACTTTTACAGCAAAGGCTCCGGCAGCGACTTCAGTCAGGCAGGCGTCAATATTGAATACGGCATCATCGACAAGACCACGGATACGCTGATGGCGTATGGAACAAAGAGCATTGACTGGGAAATCGGCACCGCGGAGACGCGCTACGATTCCGAAGCAAAGAATCTCTATATGTCCCCCACGATGAAATTCCCTAACCTGTTCTATTCCCTCTATGCCTACACCGATGAACAGGACGCGGTAGACGAAGCCATCGAGGACAACAACAGCGCCTCCAGAATCGTCATGATCAACCATTATTCCGGCAATCTCTGGTTCGATGACATTGAAACAAAGATCACCGTAACGAGCTGGGGAACGAATGTTGCCGAGTCCGCCACGCATCACTGGATTACAGGAACCGGAACCCTGAACGGAAAATCCTTCTCCTTCACCGGGCTGGACGTCATCAAGGATCCGACCACCCTCGACTATCAGGTGGCCCCCACGGAAACCGCCGTCATCAGCGTTGCCTTTCCCGAACGCTTCGAGATCAACCATGTATCCTACTGGGTCAACGGCAGCGTGGCCCTTTCGAAAAACGGCGCGTCAGCAAAAATCAAGGTGCTCTATCCCTCCGGCCTGGGGGTGAGCACCACCTCGCAGACCATCCTCGATTCCACGCATGTGTTCGGCTCCAGCAAACTCACGCAGCAGCTTTATCCGGCCGGACCGGTTGCCGAATCCGGAACTTTCTATGTCGTGGAAGAAACCAAGCCGGTCGGCTATGAAGCTTCTACGATGGTATGGAACCCGGCGACCGGAATCTTTTCCTTCGGACGCAGCGGAATCTGGTCGGTGCGCAACGGCTACTACCGCGCACTCGCCAGCCACGAGGCGGATCTCGTCAGCGCCAAGATGGCGGCGAAAAAATCCAACTCCGCCTATCTCTCTGCGGTAAGTTCACTCCAGACCAATCCGCAGGTTTATACCGGCGAAAACGGCGACGCCCGTCTCAGCGCAGTAATCGGCCTTGATCAGACACAGATGACGGCCCACTTCCCCTACGGCGTGACCCAGGAATGGGGTGCCGGTTCAACCATTGTCATCGACAAGGACCTGATCAATGCCGCCGGCAGCCAGCTCAAGAATCCGGCCGGCACCGTGTTTGTCGAATATGCACGCGACTGCCACGGCAGTATCGAATGCGCCGGAAACGTGGGCATGACCGCCATTGAATGTACGCCCACCGACCATACAACCATCGGCCCGGACGGCGGATTCATGACGCCGATGGAAATACGCAGCGGCGGAGAACTGCAGTGGGGAACCCGATGGAATGATGAGTTCGCGCAGAAAACCGATGCGTTCCGGGACGGCGACCTCTACATTGCCGGCCACTTTATTCGCGGCGACCTCTCCAACTTTGATCCGAACGATTTCTGCGGGCCTTCCGAGATCCTGCTCAGCGGCATGCCGACCAATTCCGTCGCAGCCATGGAGCGTCCCAGTCAGGCCAACTATGCCGACGGCTATGCCGAATATGCGGGGCTCAACCTGCGGACCGGCGCCCGTGACATGGCGGCCGAATCCATTATCGGCGGACAGAAAACCGGTAGCTGGCAGCTGACCGACCGCTCCAAGTATTATGTCCGCCAGTCCGGCGTGAGCGGCATTCACGAAGCCGAACCGGGAACCTTCCCGTCGGAAATGACCATTTACGATTACCCGTTCAAGTTTTCAAACTATGGCCTCTCCTATCTCTCCGGACAGCCGGAAGAGTCGCGGATCAACGGCAGCGTCGACGTGAGGGAGCCTTGCGGCATCACCATGGCCTTTGAAAACATGATGCTCGATTGCATCGGCGAACTGGAAGAGGCCGAGCTGGCCGGCAGCGATACGAAAACCCTGATCTACTGGGATGCCGTGATCCAGCCGCTCACCCTTTTCTTTGCACCGACCGCCAGCAGCACCTGCGGCGATCAGGCCCGACGGCTCTGCATGGGCCTGACCACCCAATGCGCCAACGTCAACCAGACCCTTGCCGGCATTCTGGGCTTCATGCCCGACGGCGAACTCGGCACACCGGCCGACCAGATCGAAGGCGTTCCTTCGCGCCTCTCGGTCCCGAACCAGATCGAGTTCGACGGGCCGGGAAGCGAAACCTACTACTTCAATCCGGTCGCCATGCCCTACTACAACGATTATTCCGCCAGCGGCGACGACATGAGCGACCGCGGCTGGATCAACTTTGCCGGCACCGTTGATGTCTCCTTCTTTGAAGACCTGCAGGTTCACGTCCAGACCAGCGCCAGCACCAACAGCACCGTGGCCAACATTTACATGATGGGCGGATGGAGCGATGGCGGCGATACCTTCTTCAACAGCGATCCGGACGGATTCGATACCGGCAACGCCGGCTTCCCGACCGCCATCCCGCATAAGGATTACCAGAACACCGTTTCCGATACCTATCGCGTCCATGCCAAACGCACCTGGATCGGCGTCATCGACTTTGACTATCCGCTCGACTGGTCGAGTTCCACCAAGTCGTTCAAGTCGCCGGAAGAGCTGGAAGAGCCGTTGCTGGTCGCCACCGTTCAGCACAAGACCGACTACCTCAGCGCCGAAAACACCGAAATCTCATTCGGACTGCAGTATGACGGCGTCCCGCAGATCAACCTCGCCAACATGGCGTTCAACGCCGTGGACGAAGCGACCGGCATGGCGTCGGCCTTCACCGATGCCGTCGGTGATGAAATCCATGCCGCCATCGAATCCGGCGTCGGCGCGCTTGACGACACCCTGTCCGACCTGCCGGAAATGCTGTTTGATCCGGTTTTCGACACCGTGCTTGATCCGCTGATCGACGACTTTTACACCGATCTTTACAACGCATACAGCAGCGCGCCGGACGCAACCGACTTCGGCACCGTGGTTACGCAGTATATTTACGGCGTGGGCGGCCCCGCGTACCAGAATGTCGACCACATCCTCAAAAACCTGGCCGACGCATCCGGCGGTTCCGTGGCCCTGCTCAATGAAATCGACGGCAATCTGGATCAGGCCATTGAACTGATTGATGCCTTCGCGAGCGTGGTGACAGCCACCAACGGCGTGACACTGCCCGGCAATGTCAGCATTCCCGGTCTGCTCTCCCAGAACGGCGGGGAATATGAAACCCTGACCGATCTCGGCGTCGGCATCCTGTCGGTTCTGGCGGAGACGCTCTATGATTCGATCAGCGGCACGATTCAGGAAGAGCTGAATACGGCGCTTGAATCGGCCACGCCCAGCCTTTCGGCCATCACGCAGACCCTGCTCGACCTGCGCGAAGTCCTTGTCGATATTCAGGCGAAGCTGGATGACGCCGGCAGCATTGCCGAAGAGCTGAATGATACGCTCAACTCGCCGCTTATCCAGGACCCGATCAACACCATGAACAACGAAATCATGGTCTGGTTCGATGCACTGCCCGATGCCGGCTCCGCATTCGACGAATATACGCCGGAAGAGGTCAAAGCCATGCTGCGCCAGAAGATGACCGATGCGTTCTACGGTTCGGTTCCCTGCGCCAATGTTCAGCAGGTGCTGCGCTCGCAGCTCTACGAAGTGGAATCCTCGATTCATCAGGCGGTCGACAGCGCCTTCCAGCAGCTCAACCTCGCCATGCGCAACATGGTCAGCCAATACCTTGCCGGCATCGACGACCAGATCAACAGCGCACTCGGCGACCTCTCGGACGTCATGGGTTCGGGCCAGATCGAAGGCTATGCCCATATCCGCAACGATACGCTCAACGAGCTGCGCCTCGACGGCAAGTTCCAGTGGAAGGTGCCGGATGAGATGGAGTTCAACGCCTTCCTGCTCATCCGGGATCTCAATTCCACCACGCCCGGCGGCTGCGGTGTGCATGCCGACTCCCTGCCGGAAGTGACGCTGGGAACCACCGACTTCGGCCTCGGACTGCTCGGATCCGACATCCGCGCCGATATTGCCGTTAAGTTTGCCTTTGCCGAAAACGGCGGATCGCTCGACCTGCTCGGCCTTGGCGGCTCGTTCGAGATGACCGAAGGCGAGATCGGCTTCGAGTCGTTCGTCGTCAACGAATTCTATGCCGCGGTCGCCTTCGGCAAACTGGAAAACTATCTCTCGGCCAATATCCGCTGCGAATTCACCAGCTATGCCGTCGAAGGCGGCATCTTCCTCGGCAAGGCCTGCAACATCGATCCCTTCTCCTGGGACCCCGACGTTCAGGAGGTGCTGGGTGATCCGCCTTTCGCCGGCATCTATGTCTACGGTGAAGGCTGGATGCCCATTGTCGACTGGGGCTGCCTGTTCCGAATCAAAGCCGGCGTCGGCGCGGGAATCTTCGCGTTTGTCGATGGGCCGGTCGGCGGCAAGGTGTTTGTCGGCGCGTCAGGCGAGGCGCTCTGCGTGGTCAGTGTTTCGGGAGACGTCACGCTGGTCGGCCTCAAGGATGGCGACGACCTGCGCATGAAAGGCAAGGGCCGCATCTCCGGCCGCGCCGGCTGCTGCCCGTTCTGCGTGAAATTCAAGAAGACCGTCACGATTACCTACGACAACGGCGACTGGGACGCCGACTACTAACCTTTATTTGAGGGAAGATCATGAAGATGAAAACGCGAATGAATCGATGGGCCGTTTGGGGAATCCTGCTGGCACTGGCCATTCCGGCTGGTCGCGCACAGGATCAGGGCATCGGGGACATGATGTTTACCGCCGGCACGGTCCTGACTGCTGACGACGGACAGGAATGGGCCTGGCTGCAATGGATGGCCACGGATAACAGTCTGCTCAAGGACGTTCCGATGGACGTTTACTGGAAAGCCGGCGATACGACATCAACCGATCCGTTGCTGCTCAAAGGCACGGCCATGCAGACCACGGATCCGCTGACCATCGGCCTGCTGCTCAAACGCGGGGAAATCCTCGGGGAAAACCTGACCCGGCTCGAAGCCGCCGTAAATTCCCTCTACGCGGATGCCCATCCGGCCGGGGATCTTTCGCTCTCCGAAAAGATTGCGGCGCTGATTGCCGGTTCGCAGGACGATCCCGATCTCTACGAAAACCTTATTTTCATGGCCCGAGCCCATCCGTCCATCGCCATGGCCATCGGCCAGGGTTATGCCTGCCGCATTCCCGCCTCCGGTTTTTCCACCTTCGAAGTGCGCGATCACCGCACCGGCGAAATCATCGGCCGCATCACGCTCGAAGCCGGAAACCCCGTGGTGCTGCCGGCACCCGGTCCGCTGGCCCGCGTTCCGGAAACATCACCCATGGGCAACCTGAACATCCGGCTGCGCTGGGATATTCCGGACGACCTGCTGCGCCTCTCGCTGCTGCAGTTCGGCTACAACCTCTACCGTGTCGAAGCCGCATCGGCCACCAACTGGTGGGGAGCCACGGCCATGCCGCCCTCGACCGACGACCTGCTGGCCCGAGTGGAAGCCGATGACGCCGCGAAAAAAGTCAACCGCATGCCGATCGTGATTGATGCGGCGCTCGCCTCGTCCAATACCTGGTATACCGTTGATGACAACGACGGCCTTTCCGGCGGCACGCCGTTTGTCGATGGCGAAGAGTATTATTACTATATCACCGCCCTCGACCTGCTCGGCCGCGACGGCGATCTGTCCGATCCGTTTCTCACCTTTCCCTGCGATCGCATGGCTCCGGTTGTCCCGCACGGGATTGAAACCCGCACGATTTCCGACTATTCCGGCGGTGTTCGGGATCAATGGGTTGAAATTTCGTGGGATCACGACACCAACGATGTCGATACCGCCCGCTATTATGTCTATCGCTTCGCCAGCTTTTCCAACATGCAGAGCGTGGCATCCGATCCGCTGGCCGGCCGGCTCTCCGACGCCATCGTTCCGGATCCGACCGCAACGCGCATCTATTACGAAGACCATTCGCTGACCTCGAACGACTGGAGCTCCACCTACTGGTACACGGTCCGCGCCGAGGATGATGCCCGCTGTGCCCC
>JAFGVP010000062.1 GCA_016937945.1 Pontiellaceae bacterium
GTTCGAGCGGAGTCAGAGGCCGGTCTGGGCAGGATTCCTGTCGGTCAGATTTTTCCGGATGTGCTCTAGCTGCCGATCCCTTCGCTCAGCGGTGCAGGCGAGTTCGAATTCCGGAGCCCCGGCTTTTCGCAGGCCTTCGTTCATCTGGTTGGCGGCGAGATCGCAAACGCGTAGCGGCAGGATGGTTCCGATTGGAGGCATATCCTCCACGTTTTTTGTGACGTTCTTACTGCCTGACATCGTATCTGTTTTGAAAGAAATTGCATGAGGGTTGATGATTTCGATGGTGCCGCATTCGGTGCTGTCATTCAGACAGGCCAGCAGGTTTTCGCGAAACGCCGGAAATTTTGCCAATCCATGCCAAAAGTCGATGATATCCATGGATCTGGGCGAAGTCTTTGCCAGCGATTTCCAGATTCCGTCTGGTCCGAACATTTTTTCTGCGGCATACCGGTTGTACTGGGTGTCGGGTAGGTCAGCCATGAGTTTGAAAAACGATGTGTTTGATCCGATTTGTCCGATGGTTGCGTTTGCCATGCAACGGACATAAATTAAGGACGTGGACGGATCTGAGGCGCCAGTTCGCGCCTGGGTTAGATGCACGATGAGGCGCAGGGCTTTGCTCTCGGTGCGAGGCGATTCGGCCACAAAGTGTTTTTCGAGGGTATCAAAAAGACGGGCCACTGCATTGGTTCCTGCATGGATATCCCACCGGCTGAGGGCGATGGCCAGCTTTGTGGATTTTTCCGGTTCTATTTCCCTAAGCTGTTCCATTCGGTCAATCAACAGGTCCGATAAGCAGGGGTTGTTGCGGCTTCGCAGGCTTTCTCCTGCCATTGTCGGAGTGCTTGCTCCGCCGTCTGAATAAAGGGTCATCGTTCCGGCAAACTGGCTGCCGCGAATCATTTTTTCGGAGGTTGGGCGCGAGATGTTGTTGGCCGCTTCTACCCAGCGGTTCGAGGCCGCGTCGTCCTGCAGGATCGTGAACCAGCGTTCCTCGCGGCTGAGGCCCTTGTATTTTTTCCAGTAGTCTCGGATTTCTCCAGCCATTCTGCTGCGGCCCCCGTCGCCCCGGGCCGTGAGGCTGTCTGCGGTTGAATTTGTGTGATAAAAAGAGGCTTCCAGAATATTTGCAAGGATGTAATAAGCAACCTCATGAACGCCGATGACGGTGCGCTCGTAAGCAAAGTCCCTCCTGAATTTAACCGAGCGCGTAAAGCGTTGATCCTGTTCCAGACAGTCGATCAAGGGTTCAACGACTTCTTCGCCTTTTTCAATTAGCTTTTGAATCCGTTCGTCCTCGTCAAGCGAAACACCACCGGGTTGCCCCCATTGCCGGGCATTGACATTTTCCAGATCGGCAATCAGTTCTGGGACCGACTCAGCTGTCTGAGAATTGTCTGTTTTTGCTTGGATACGCCTGTGTATATCCTTGTGGAGTTTTTTCAGCTGAGCGAGGTGCCGAAGTTGCATGGGGACACCTTCAGGGTCTATTTCCCCGATTCTGTTTTTGAGTCGTGTTACATAATCCACCAGAGTATCCAGGGACGCTGCAGCAAGTGGGTCGTCACCCCGCATCTGGGCACAGATTGCTCTGTTATAGTGACTCCATGTCCATTCTTTGGCCACGGTTTGATAGTCTGGAGGTGCCATTGAATTCTGAAGGCTCTGAGCCCGGTCCGTCTGGCCATTCTGGACTGCCCGTTCATACAGATGATGAATATTTTTTCTCTCAACCGCATCGATGTAGCTGCACGCTTCATCGATCAGTCCCAGCCGAATCATAAGGCAGGCCTTGGTGTACGAGGCTGTATCCGGTTTGCACGAAAGCATTTCGTTATCTGCATTTCTTCCCGGTGCACTTGTCCAGAAAAGAAGAACCTCCAGTTCCATGTCCGACACCTTATTCTGTAAGATTTCAATGTCGGTGTTCAGGTCTACCAATGCTCCGTCATCAACCAGCGGATAAATCAGGCCATTCCAGGCCACGGCAAACCGGGTGGTGTCGGTTGTTTTTGCTGGTAGCACCCATGCATGCGTTTCAATGACACCGGCATCTCCAAACCAGCAGTTGCCTACGGCAAACTTTACCTCACGATATTCACAGCCACGCGGGTCGGCCATTCCATCGTCAAACAACTGGCGGACGGTTTCTGCAAATGGAAGATACTTTTCTTCAAGGTCGGGAGTATCCCATGGTTGTCCTTGTTGCGGAGGGACAGGAATTTCGGTGCCCCTAAATACGGGGGATCCGTAACAGTCGGCGATGCTGTAGATGATAATGACGAGCGAAAACAGGCCTGTTTCTAGCAAAGTTATCGGCTGTTTTCTCATCGTATTCTCTCCATTCGATTAAATGATTCCTTCGCGGCCTAGTTCACGGAAGATACGGTCGATTTCCGCGTGGGCGGCATCGAGAAACTCTTCGTAATCGATGGTGTCCTGTCCGGTGGGATCCGGAATGTCCTGAATTTCATCGGCGTCGCCATGCCAGAGGTATTCCATCAGCCGGAAGGTTTTATCCCTCGCCTGAGGGAAACGTTCGATCAGCATCTCCTTCTGCCACTGTTCCATGACGAGGATAACATCCGCCTGCTTTACGGTTTTTTTTGTAAAGGGGTCGGAGCGGTGGTTGTTGAGGCTGAATCCGTGCGTGCGGGCAACGTGCCGGACCACCTGGCTGGCCGAGCTTCCCTGTCGGGCCTGAACGCCGGCGGATATAATCCGCAACTTCCGGCGCGCGTGCGGCAGGTGTTCCCGTATATAATGTTCCATGTAGCCGTGCAGGTAGGCACTGCGTGTAATGTTGGCCTTGCAGGCGACGAGGATTGTAAACTTTTTCTTAAACAGAGACATGGGCGGGAAGATAGGCATTTTGTCGGCGCTTGGCAAATGTGCGGCGCATTTTTGTGCAACGTTCCATGGTAAAATGTGGTCAATTGGGTAATCTATTACGCTAACCGTGGGGGCATATGAAAAAGTTATTCAAGGTGATCGGGTCTATCTTCGTGCTGGGAACAGTCATTCTGTTGCTGCTGCATGTCTTTCTCCTGTACGGGCTGACAAAGACGATGCGCGATGTTGTGCTTCCGCAGGTCAAGGAGCAGACCGGGATCGATGTGCGGGTGGACGGGCTATCGCTTAATATTCCGAACGGCCGCATGACGCTCAAGGGCGTGGAAATTCGTAATCCGGAAGGTTTTCTGATCGAAAATGCCGCGTCGGTAGACCGGGTTTACATGGAGCTGGATATTCCCTCGCTGCTCAAGCAGAAGCTCATTCTGGTGCGGGATGTCAGCGTGGAAGACGCTCTGGTGAACATTATCCGGAACCGGAACGGCGAAATCAATTTTATCAAACTGCAGGAGGGGCTTCCGCAGTCGGCATCCCCGGTTGAGGGTGCACCCGAAGAACGTCCGGCTCCTTCCGGAGAGGGCGAATCAGTCCCCGCAACTCCGGTTGAGATTCCGGAAGTTCTGATCGAGAAACTGGCGTTTCACACGATGCTTCGCTATGTGGATCTGAAGCTGGAAAAACTGGGCGATATTGTCTTGGATCTGGAACTTGCCGGGAAAAATCTGGGCACGCAGCGTGGTCCGGAAGCGGAATGGGGGGCGCTGACAATTGATGGATCGCTGGGCGATGATAAAAACAGCTTCGTGACCGAGCTGCTGCTGAAGCTGGCTCCGGTGGTTGATCCTCAGATCCTTTCGTTTGATTTGACCGGAACCATTATGGAAATCGATCCGAAAATTATGCAGGACATCTATGATGACCTGGGCATCCGATCGGCTCCTTTCGGATTTGATCCGGACATTCATTGCCGTGATAGCCGCTTCGAAAACTCCTCCTTTGCGCTCAATCTGAACAGTATCCGGCTGGAGGATAAGCTGGCGGACCGGTTGGGCGGCATGGCATCGATCGAATCGCTCCGTTTCCCGGTGACGCTTGAAGGAACGCTGACCGAGCCGAAGGTCGACGTGCCCGGCGCATTTATGTCGGCTCTGGGTGGAAACGTTGAGAATATTCTCGGCTCCCTGATCAAAGGCGCAGCGAAGGAAGCCGGACTGGATGAGGTTCCGGAAAATATAACCGATGCCGCCGTCGAGATTCTCGGCCAGCATGTGGAGGAGATCGGGGAAAATGAGGACGTAAAGAAGGTATTAAAGGATTTGGCAGACGGAAAGCCATCCGATACAAACGCGCCTGCCCCTGCCGTTACGGATGTCCTGATCGACATTCTCGGTAACGAAGTAGACGAAATTGGAAATGACGAAGTGCTCAAGGAAGGTTTAAAAGGCTTGGGGCGCAAGCTCTTCGGAAACTAGGATTTGTGATGGAAATTGTTATTCTCAGTGTGGCGGCCTATCTGTTCGGTGCGGTTCCGTTCGGCTTGCTGGTCGCTAAATCGCGTGGCGTGGATATTCGACAGCATGGCAGCGGAAACATCGGGGCAACCAATGTATTCCGGGTGGTCGGCAAGGGCTGGGGTATTTTTACTTTCGTGCTCGATGCGCTGAAGGGCTTTATTCCTGCATTTGTTTTTCCGCTCATCGGAAAGCTCGAAGGGGATTACAGCGTACTCTTCGGTCTGCTTGCGATCGTCGGCCATAGCTTCCCTGTTTATCTGAAATTCAAGGGCGGCAAGGGCGTGGCCACCAGCGCCGGTATGTTGCTGGGCGTGGCGCCGGCGGCGGTTGGAATCGGATTCCTCTGCTGGATCATCAGCATGTTTGCGTCGCGGATTGTTTCGCTTTCGTCGATTCTTGCGGCGCTTGCGGTAGGCATCAGTGTCTGGTTTCTGGATGAAACTCTGGTGGTTTCGATTGCGCTGTCCATGCTGGCCCTTTTAGTGATCTGGCTGCATCGCGCCAATATCAAGCGCCTGATGAACGGGACGGAAAATCGGTTTGGTAAGAAAAAGGAGCCTGCAGCATGAAGGTAGCAGTGATTGGTGATGGAGGCTGGGGGACCGCTCTGGCCATGGTGTTGAATCGCAACGGCCATGAGACGACGGTATGGGGGCCGTTCAAGGAAACCCAGACGACGATCAAGTTCTGCGGACAGAATAAAACCTACCTGCCCGGTGTTGATGTCCCGTCGGAAATCCGCTGGACGACCGATCCGGAAACCGCCGTCGCCGGCGCCGGACTGGTGGTGCTTGTGGTGCCTTCTCGATTTTATCGTTCCACCTTGGAAACCTTTAAGCCGTTTATTGCGTCCGATGCCCTGATTGTCAGCGCGACCAAGGGCCTCGACGAAAAGACCCACGAACGCATGAGCAGCGTTGCTCAGGGTATTCTGGAGCGACCCGTGGCCGTGCTTTCGGGGCCGAGCCATGCCGAGGAAGTGGCTCGCGAAGTGCCCTGCGCCGTGGCGATTGCTGCCGAAGATCACGCCGTGGCGGAAAAAATCCAGGAGCTTTTCCTGAATGAAACCTTCCGCGTCTATACGCTCGACGACGTGATTGGTGTCGAGCTGGGCGGCGCGTTGAAAAACGTGATCGCCGTGGCCGCCGGTATCGGTGACGGCATGGGATACGGCGATAATACCAAGGCGGCGTTGATGACCCGCGGTATTGCTGAAATCACCCGTCTGGGCGTGGCCCTCGGGGCAAAGCCGGAAACTTTTACCGGACTCAGCGGGATCGGCGACCTGATGGTTACCTGCATGAGCCAGCACAGCCGGAACCGCGGCGTCGGCGAACGGTTGGGCCGGGGAGAAAGTCTTTCCTCGATCATGTCCGGCATGAAAATGGTGGCCGAAGGCATCTGGAACTGCCAGGCCGCCAAGGAACTGGCGGATGAGCACGGCGTGTCGGTTCCGATTACGGAAGAGGTCAATGCCGTTGTGCACAAGGGCAAGAATCCGCGACAGGCGGTGATTGATTTGATGACCCGTGCTCCGAAGCCGGAGCAGGAGTAGGTTTTTAACATGCCGGCTTTTGACAATGGAGAGGGGGCGCATTAGAGTGCGCCCCTTCAATTTATCAACGAGGGAGATACTTCAGATGAAAGTTAAGGCATTCAAGGCGTGGCGTCCGGCGGCGGACAAAGCGGAAACGGTTGCTTCGGTTCCGTACGATGTGGTGGACACGAAACAGGCGGCGGCGCTGGCCGAGGGCAATCCCGACAGCTTCCTGCATGTTGTGCGGGCGGAAATCGATCTTCCGGCTGATACCGATCCTTACAGCGATGCGGTTTACGCCAAGGCCAAGGCCAACCTGCAGCGCCTGATGGATGACGGCGTGCTGATTCGCGAAGACGAACCGTCGATCTATCTCTACAGCCAGCAGATGGGCGATCATATTCAGTACGGTATTGTGGCTACCTGCCATATCGACGACTATGAGCAGGGCAATATCAAGATTCACGAAAAGACCCGGCGCGTGAAGGAAGAGGACCGTATCCGTTATGTGGATACGCAGAACGCCAATACCGGTCCGGTCTTTCTTGCTTACCGTGACAGTGAAAAGATCAATGCAGTTGTCGAGGCCGCCAAGGCGTCCGATCCGCTTTACCGGTTTACGGCGGCTGACGGTGTTGCCCATACCGTCTGGAAATTCGAAAATGCCGCCGAACTGGAAGCGGCTTTCGCAGAAATTCCCGCTACCTACGTGGCCGACGGCCACCATCGTTCCGCATCGGCCGCCAAGGTGGGTTCCATGCGTCGCGCCGCCAATCCGAATCATACCGGCGATGAGCCCTATAACTGGTTTCTTGCCGTAATGTTTCCGCAGAGCGAACTGAAGATTCTTGCCTACAACCGCGTGATCCTGACCCTGCCGGGCACGAAGGATGAATTTTATTCCGCCCTGAACGCGGCATTTGATGTGGAGCAGGACGGAGTGAAGGTTCCGCGTAATGCCGGTGAGATCTGCATGTACATCGATGGACAGTGGAGTTCAATGACGCCGAAGCAGATGCCGGAAGCTGCCGATCCGGTGGCGGCGCTGGACGTGAGCATCCTTCAGAACGAGGTGCTTGCGCCGATCCTGAATATCGACGATCCGCGCGAAAGCAACGATATCGACTTTATCGGCGGCATCAAGGGAACCGATGAACTTGAAAAGTGGGTCAACGATGGTCGCGCAGTGCTCGCGTTTTCCATGTATCCGACTTCCATGGAACAGCTTTTTTCCGTAGCGGACGCCGGTATGCTGATGCCGCCCAAGAGCACCTGGTTCGAGCCGAAGCTGCGCTCCGGCCTGCTGGTCAATACGCTGGATTAAGTCGACCGTGAGGCGAGGCCGTTTTTCGCCTTACATCTTCTTAATGGGAAGATCCCTTCGGGTGATCTTCCCTTTTCTTTGGCGGATATGCCCGCACATGAGCAGGAAGATTTCTGCGGCGATGTAGGCGTCGCCTTCGGCCGTATGGCGGTCGAACAGCGGCAGTCCCAGATGCGCGCAAAGATCCTCGATGGACGGCGGCCGCTGGTTAATGTATCCGCTCTTCCGGAACGGCTGAAGTTCGTTCATGGCCATGGGGCCGACATCGATGATCGGGTTGCGGAATCCGATGCCGAAATTGCGGCGCAGGGCATCGTTCAGCATGAGGGCGTCGAACCAGATCTGGTGTCCGATCACGATGGCGTTTTCCAGGCTGGGCAGCAGTTCGGACAGCATCTGCTTTTCCGGAATACCTTTCAGAGTGTCCGATGGCAGAATTCCGTGGATTTCCGTGGCCTTGTTGACGACGGTGTTGGGCTGGTACACCAGCCACTCGACGCCGCCGTTTATATGAATATGCTGCCAATCCACTTCGAAGACGGCGATGGATAGAATGCGATCATGCCCGATCTCAAATCCGGTGGCTTCGGTGTCGAGCACCATCAGGCGAAGCTGATCGAGCGGTTTCTTGGCGGCCAGCTTTGGATGGGTTCGGGCCGTGTAGCTTGCGATGAAGTCCGGCACATTTTTTCGAAACAGACTCATCGCTGCAGTTCCAGATTAAAGTGGCGCCGGACCGTGTTCTGCACCATGCGCTGGACGTCGAATACGTTGGCGAGCTGTTCGCGTTCTAGCCGGTTCAGGGTGCCGGGGTCAATAAACCGGCCGTCATCCTTGCGCTTCAGCCCGGTCAGGGTCCGGAACCGCAACAACTGATCATATCCGCTGCGTGCGAGGTTTGCGACTTCCGCCAGTTCCGGATGCAGAATAGCCAGCTCCGCCCAGCGGCCGCCGGTGGAATGGTGGCTCTTCAGGCCATAATGAAGGGCGAACACGCGTGCGGCGTCGCGAAGCGGGCTGAGTCCGCGCTTCTTGATATCGAATTCGCCTTCATTGAGGCCCTTCTTTTCGACGATAAACTTGCCTCGGAAGTTGAGCGGCGGCGGATTGGCTACAACCATTTCCGCCAACTGTCGTAGGGCCCCCATCCGCTCTGCGCTGGCTGAAATCTCGAAGACCGTGTCGCGAATGCGCACGCAGATGTCGCGGTCGCCGGCTACATGGCGCAGGTCATAGAGTACAAGGGCTCTCAACAGGTTGTCACCCTGGGAAAGTTTGTCGACGCTGGAAATCTCTTCAATCCACTCTGTATCCGTCCGGCACCAGCGCGGATTGGATGCCATGACGCCTCCCTGACACCGGGCAAATCCGGCGTCGATGAGCAGGTTGATCACCAGTTCCGCCATGCGCAGGAATACACCCCGATTCAGTTCATCCTGTTCGGGATCGCCGGAGCTCTCGAAAACGAGGGCGTTATCCATGTCGGTCCGAAGCACCTGTTCACGGCGGCCATCGCTTCCGACCGCCATCCATGCCCACGGAATGTCGGGCAAAAGCTGACCGTTTTCAGCCATCGATTCTTCCGCCATTTCGATCATTCGGGTGACCAGTGTGTCGTAAAGCTGGGCGCAGATCTGGCCCATAAGAATCCCGGAAATTCCGGCTTCAAGATAAGAGCATGCCACCTCTTCAATATCGTCGCACAGTTCGCGCAGGCGGGCGGCCGAGCGGGCATGCTGAATGTTATCCGCAATTCCGACCGGATGGTGACCGCTCTGGGAGAGCAGGTCTTTCGGCGTACAGACATCCAGCGCGCGGGATTCCGCCGTTCCGTCCTCGGTGATACAGATATGATCGATGCGTTCATGCAGCATGGTCAGCAGAGCGGCCATGGTGCTCGATTTTGCCGAAACGGTGGTGGCCGGACTTCGCATGATCCGGGCTACCGGACTGGTCGGGCGCGTGCTGCCGACGACGACTTCGCGGACGAGATCTTCATGGGTAACAAAACCCAGGGGCAGCCCTGATTTATCGACCACGAGGATGGAGGAGAGGTTGCGCTGGACCATCATTTCCGCAGCGGCGCGGATGGGTGTATCCGGTTGACAGTTCAGCAATTGCTCCGGCGGACGGGTCTGGATAATCTGTGCGCCGTCGAGGTGAGCATCCAGGATGCCGCGGGCGCCTGCGCTGTCAAAGCTGTCCGTCGGCGCGGCGCGGCCAACGCGGGTTCCCCAGAACAGGTGGCGCCGGACATAGTTGCGGGCCTGATCGTTCACTTCGAGGACAAACTGCATGTCCGCCCACGGCAGGACGTAAAGAATGCTGTCCTCTTTGACCTCGGCGGTTACGCGGTAGGATTCTCCTTCGTGGAGGGCTGAAAGGCCGAGAATATCGCCGACATCCCGCACGTCCACCAGTTCATCAATCCCGTCGGCGGAGCGGCGGTATTCCACGCGGCCCATCGCCAGAAACAGAACTTCGTCGCCCGGCGGATCGCCCTGATTCCAGACCTTGTCGCCTTCGACCAGCACCTTGACCTGCGCCTTTTCCGCAAGGCTGGAGACGGTTGGCGAGGGGAGCATGGAAAACGGCGGGAATTTCTGCAGTGCTTCGGCGATACGCGAGGGAATCCGGTTGGTTTTATTCATGTCGGCAGTCATCCTGTTCAGATTGATTAGGAAAAAAATACGCGGCCCTTTGAAACAAGCAAATCAAAAAGGACCGACGGAATGGATCGGAGGGAGAACGGAATGGATTTTTGCGGAATCCGGCGATAGGCTGGGTCTCGATAACAAGGGAGATTGATGTGAAGAGTAAATATCTTTTAATGGGGTTGCTGGCCGCGCTTTTTCTGTCCGGCTGTTCGACGGTGCCGATTGTCGGGCGCAAGCAGCTGAAACTGGTTCCGGATTCCATGATGGTTTCCCAAAGTGCGGTCAGTTATCGGGAAGTCATCTCGGAGGGGCCCCTTTCGACCGATGTCGCGCAGACAGAAACGGTACGGCGGGTCGGCGTCCGAATTGCGGATGCGGTTGAACGTTACCTGAAAGCCGAAGGGCAGAGCGATCGTATCAAGGGTTTTGAGTGGGAGTTTAACCTGATTGAAAAGGACGAGCCCAATGCCTGGTGCATGCCCGGCGGCAAGGTGGCTTTTTACACCGGCATCCTGCCTTATACCAAAACCGAGGCAGGAATCGCCGTGGTCATGGGGCATGAAATTGCGCACGCGGTGGTCGGTCACGGTGCTGAGCGGGTAAGTCATCAGCTGCTTCAGCAGGGCGGCGGTGTGCTGCTGGTGCTCTATACGGAAGATTCGGAATATCGCGACGCCATTCTTGCCGTGTATGGTGTCGGTTCGCAGCTTGGAGCCATTCTGCCATATTCCCGCATGCACGAACGAGAGGCCGATCGATTGGGCCTGATCTTTATGGCGATGGCCGGATATGATCCGAATGAAGCGGTCGGTTTCTGGCAGCGAATGGCGGCCTCGTCGGCCGAAAAACCGCCGGAATTCCTTAGTACGCATCCATCCGACGAACGCCGTATTCGGGAGTTGCAGGCGCATATGCCCGAGGCGCTGGAATATTACAAGCCCTGATCCGCCGGCATCGCGAGGTCAAACTGCGGGGCAAAACGGACGATTCCCTGACATGATTTTAATGCGTCCGGCACGAGTTCGAGCGCCATGAACGCTTCATCGGGAATGCCTTGCCAGCTGGGGAACAGTCCGAAATTCGAGGCGGATTTAAAGCCGCATCGATAATAGAAACGCGGTTCACCCAATACCACAACCGCCGGGATTCCGAGTTCGCGGCAGATGTTGATTCCCTCCCGTGCCAGCAAGGTTCCGATACCGTGGTGCTGCTGATCGGGCCGTACCGCCAGCGGCCCGAGGGTTGCCAGCCGGATATTAGATCCGTCGACGGTTGCGGTAGTGAAAAGGATGTGTCCGGCAATGCTTCGACTGTTTTCCGCGATCAGCGAAAGCAGCATCCGGTCCGTGTTCCGAAGGCTGATCACCAGATTAGGCTCAATGTCCCGTCCGAAGGCTTTCCGGTGGACCTCCCTGACGGCTTCGTAATCTTCGTAATATTCCTTTCGGATGATAGGCATGGGCGAGAGAGTATCTCCGCAAACGTTTTTGTGCAACCGGGGTTTTCTGCTTTCCCAACCGTCGGAAGCGGCTATCATCCGCGCATGTCTTTGTATGAAACAGATACGATTGCGGCCATAGCCACGCCTCCGGGGGACGGCGGAGTGGGAATCATCCGTATTTCCGGGCCCGAAGTCTGGAGCATTGCCGACCAGGTATTCACGGCGATGGACCGAATTCCGGTATCCCGCCGGGATCATGGAACGTTTGCCTATGGCCGTGTTCTTGATGAGGCGGGGGAGGAGATCGATACCGGTCTGGCCCTCATCATGCGGGCACCGAAGAGCTACACCTGCGAGGATGTCGTGGAGATTCAGGGGCATGGCGGCGCCGTCGGCATGCGGCGGATCCTGCGGCGTGTGCTCGATGCCGGCGCCCGTATGGCCGAGCCGGGCGAATTTACCAAGCGCGCTTTCCTGAACGGGCGCATCGACCTGCTTCAGGCCGAGGGCATCTTTGATATGATCCGGGCGCGTTCCGACCGTGCGGCCAGTGCGGCGCTGGAGCAGATGGAAGGGCGGCTGAGCAGGCGCTTTGATGCAATCTACGATGCATTCCTGGAAGTTGCCGCCAATCTGGAAACCACGCTGGATTTTGTGGAAGACGAGCTTCCTGACGATGTTTTTGCCGGAATTGCCCAGCTGATGGATCGCACCTTTCGGGATCTGGATGCCCTGCTGGATACCTGGGACGAAGGCCGGCTGCTGCGAGAAGGGGCCCGGGTGGTTATTCTCGGACGGCCGAACGCCGGTAAGTCGACGCTGTTAAACACCTTGCTTGGATTTGAACGGGCCATTGTTTCGAGTACGGCGGGAACGACGCGTGACACGATCGAAGAGGGATTTGTGCTCGACGGAATTCCGCTGCGCATTATCGATACCGCCGGCCTGCGAATCACGGATTGCGAGATCGAGGCCGAAGGGATTCGGCGCGCCGAGGCCCACGGACAGGAGGCGCATCTGGCGATTTATCTGGTCGATGCCTCCGTGCCGCTGCACGAAGAGGATCGCGCTCGCCTGCAGAAGCTCGATCCGGACCGGAGCGTGGTGGTGTTGAATAAGGTGGATCAGGGATGCCGGGTTTTGCGCGACGAGTGGCCGTCGGCGAATATCGTGGAGTCCAGTCTGATCCGTGGCTCGGGAATCGAGGAACTCAAGCGGGCCATGGCGGAGCAGTTGGAACGCGGGGCCGACCTGCAGGCGCCGCCGCATGCAGTAATTTCCGAACGTCATCGGCAGTTGCTGGTCCAAGCCCATCGTGAAGCCCGTCAGGCGCGTACGTTTCTGGATCAGAATGTCGAGGAAAACGCCGTGCTGGCGAGCGAGCATCTGCGAACGGCGCTGGAATATCTGGGACAGGTGACCGGGCGGGTCTACCATGAAGAGCTGCTCGATAGCATCTTTTCGCGATTCTGCATCGGGAAATGATGCCGGAAAACGTGTAACTTGAAATTTGAAACAAACGGGCAGGAAGAGTAGCTTTTCGTGCTTTTGGAACCAAACGAGGTAAGCGATATGAGCAGAAATCTGGCAACGATCGTCAAATGGGGCACTGATAAGAAATACAAGAAGGTCGAGGATTTCCTTCTTCGTCCGGCCGTCGAGGATCAGGCAATGAAAGCTGCCGCGACGATTCTTGCCGATGTAAAGGAACGGGGCGACAAGGCGGTCATCGAGTGCGCACGTCGTTTTGACGGCGCAAATATTTCCACGCGCCGGATTCGTGTTTCTCCCGAAGAGATTGCCGAAGCCGCCTCGCTGGTGGATGACGAATTCAAGGCCGCGGCCCATGAGGCGCATCAGCGTATCGTTGCATTTTCGAAGAATGGATTGCGGAACGACTGGAAAATGGCCACCCCGAAGGGCGGCATGCTGGGCGAACGGTTTGTGCCGTATGATCGCGTGGGCGCCTATATTCCCGGCGGTGCCGCGCCGCTGGCATCAACCGCGCTCATGACGCTGACGCTGGCCAAGGTGGCAGGCGTGAAAGAATTGGTAGCGTGTTCGCCGGCCAATGCCGAAGGGAAGCTGAATCCGTACATCATTTATGCCATGGATCTGGCCGGTGCCACGGAAATCTACAAAATCGGCGGCGTGCACGCGATCGGCGCGATGGCCTACGGCACCAAGTCGATTGCCAAGGTCCGCAAGATTGTCGGTCCCGGCGGCCCGTATGTTACGGCGGCCAAGCGGCAGGTTTATGGCGACGTGGCACTGGATATGGTGGCCGGTCCGAGTGAAATTGCCGTGCTTTGCGATTCGTCGGCCAATCCGGCGCACGTTGCGGCCGATCTGCTGTCTCAGGCGGAACACGGAACCGGTTCGGAAAAGTCGCTGCTGATTACGACTTCGCAAAAGCAGGCGGAAGCGATTCGTGCCGAGGTGCTGAAACAGGCGGAGCTGCTGTCGCGTTCGGAGCCGATCAACAAAGTGCTCGCCGACGGCATGCTGCTGGTTGTGGTGAAAAACATGTCCGACGGGATGCTGCTGTGCAACCGTTTTGCGCCGGAGCACATGGAACTGATCGTGAAGAATCCCGAAAAGTGGGTGGACAAGGTGGAAAACGCCGGCGCGCTCTTTATCGGCGAATGGACGCCGGAGTCGGTGGGTGATTTTGCCGCCGGACCGAGCCACGTGCTTCCGACGGGTGGGACCGCCGCCTATTTCTCGGGGCTGACGGTGGAGGATTTCCGTCGGCGCATCAGCCTCATCCAGTTTACGAAGGACGATCTGCAGGACACGCTGCCGGTCGTGGAGGCCTTTGGCCGCATTGAAACTCTTGATGGTCATGCGCGTTCTGCAACCATCCGGTTTGACAAGTAGAGAAAAATTTATGAGCGAACGAATCAGAAAATCAGTTCAGGCCATGTCCGGTTATGTTCCGGGCGAACAGCCCAAAGGCGAGGGCATCATTAAGCTGAACACCAACGAAAATCCCTATCTTCCGTCGCCGGATGTGCAGGATATTCTTTCCATGGTGGATATTGCGGTGCTGTCGCGTTATCCGGATCCGGTGTGCATCGAGCTGCGGAAGGTCATTGCCGAGCTGCATGGCTGCGATATCGGGAATGTTTTTGTGGGGAACGGATCGGACGAGGTGCTGGCCCTATGTATTCGGGCATTTGTGGAACGTGACGGATCGGTCGGCTATTTTGACCCGTCCTATTCGCTTTATCCGGTGCTTGCGAATATTGAAGATGTGGAACAGCGTCCGGTATCGCTGACTCCGGCCTTTGGATGGGCGATGCCGACGAATTATTCCGCGTCCCTGTTTTTCCTAACGAATCCGAATGCGCCCACCAGCCTGATATATAAAAAATCCGATGTTGAATCCTTCGTTAAGGGATTTTCGGGCGTTGTGCTGATTGATGAAGCCTATGCGGATTTCGCGGATGAAAACTGCATGGACCTTGCGCTGAAGTATGACAACGTGATTACGGCCCGGACGCTTTCCAAGTCCTATTCCCTCGCCGGTATCCGGCTGGGATATTGCGTGGGCAATCCGGAGCTGATCGGCGCCATGTATAAGATCAAGGATTCGTACAATGTGAATTACCTGACGCAGGAGATTGCGCGGGTGGCGATACTGGATCAGGACACGATGAAGGCCAATGTTTCGGCGATTGTTGAAACGCGCCGCATGATTTCAGAAAAGCTGGAGGAACTGGGTTTTGAGGTGTGTGATTCGCAGTCCAATTTCCTTTGGGTCAAGCCGCTGGGGATTACGGCGCCTGAACTGTTCAAGGGGCTGCGGGCGAAGAATATTATTGTGCGCTACTTTGGTAATGATGCCCGAACCAAAGACTATCTGCGCGTAACCGTAGGAACGGCACCGGAGATGCTGAGTTTCCTGGATGCCGTCGATGAAATTCTCAAGGGAGAGGAATGATGGCGGCGGCCTGCCCAAACAAAGCGGAAAACCTGAAGTTCTGTACCTGTTCCTACGACTGTGATAAGCGCGGCGTATGTTGCGAGTGCGTGGCCTATCATCGGGCCAAGGGGCAGATTCCCGGTTGCTTTTTCTCCAAGGAAGGGGAGGCGACGTGGGATCGTTCGGTTAAAAATCTGTGCCGCGACTGCAACGAGTGTTGAACGGGACGGGCGAGGGGCGCCCGACTGCTTGACTCGCAGGGTTTAACGGGCATAATGGCCCGCTGAATTTATTGGATTTCAATATGATCAAGGTCTATGGGGTGACAAAAAAATATCCGGCGCGAACGGCGGTGGATGATATTTCCTTTGAGGTAAAGCGCGGCGAGATTGTCGGCTTTTTAGGGCCGAACGGTGCCGGAAAGACGACTACGATGCGCATGCTGGCGGGCTATCTTCCTGTGGATGCCGGACAGATAGAGATTGCCGGCTACGACGTGACGCTTCATCCGCAGGAGGTGCGCCGGCGCATCGGTTATCTGCCGGAAAGTTGTCCGCTCTATCCCGAGATGCGGGTGGATGAATACCTGCGGTTTCGCGCGGAGCTCAAGGGCGTCAAGTCGGCAGCCCGAAAAGCCAAGGTGAGCGAAGTGAAGGAACGTTGCGGGCTGGAAGATGTTGGAAAACGAATTATCGGTCAGCTTTCAAAAGGATACCGTCAACGTGTGGGGTTGGCTGACAGCCTTGTACACGATCCGGACCTGCTGATTCTCGACGAACCAACCGTAGGGCTCGATCCATTTCAGATTCGTCAGGTGCGTGAGCTGATCACTCAGCTGGCCGAACGGCATACGGTTTTGCTTTCAACTCATATTCTGCAGGAAGTGGAAGCGATCTGTGAACGCATCCTGATCATCAAGAACGGCCGGATCGTGGCGTCGGATACGGAAGAAAACCTGCACCGCATGCTTCATGCCTGCTCGATCATCGAGATGGAAATCATGGCAGATCGCGAAGAGGTGGTCGCCAGGGTCGGTACAATGGACGGTATGAACGTGCGCAATGCGAATGAGCTGGCGGACGGTTGGTTGTGGCTTGAGATTGAGGCGGATTCGCCGGCGCTGAGGGTGGATCTGTTCAATCTGGTGGTTTCGCAGGGGTGGGTGCTTCGCGAGCTCAGCGAGCAGCAGCATTCGCTCGAAGATACCTTCGTGAAAATTACCAGTGACAAAGGAGAGGCATAGTGAGTGTTTTCCTGAGCCTTTTCAAGAAGGAGTTTCGGACCAGTTTCCTTTCGCCCATTGCGTATGTGGTGATGTTCTTTTTCTGGGTGCTAAGCGGCGGAAACTTTATCTGGCTGCTGCAGCAGATGACCAGCGGGAAGTCGCTGATGTTTGCTACGCAGGGAATATTCGGAGGGATGGTCCTTACCTTTGCCGTTCCTTTTGTCGTTCCGTTGATCACGATGCGTCTCTTTGCTGAGGAGCGCAAGCTCGGGACCCTTGAGGCGCTACTGACTACGTCGGTAAGGGTTCCGGAACTGGTTCTTGCCAAGTTTGCCGGAGCACTGGTGTTTTATGCGGTTCTCTGGCTGCCGGTGCTGGTTTATCTCTTTACCCTCGTTCGCCTGTGTCCGCAGGAAGTGGTCGGATTTCCGGATGGCGGCGCCATCTGGTCGGCGTTTGTCGGTGTTTTCCTGATCGGAGCGCTCTATATTGCCGTCGGGTTGTGCATGTCGGCGATGACCTCGAACCAGATCGTTGCAGCCATCGCTTCGTTCGCCCTGCTTTTCGGCTCCACGCTCGTGCTGACCTTTATGGCATCGAGTTCTCAGAGTTCGTCGGTTCAGGTGCTGGGGCAGTATTATTCATCCTATGTGCACATGCTTGATTTTTCTCGGGGTATTCTGGATAGCCGGATCATCGTGATGTATCTGTGCAATAGCGCATGGTTCCTGTTTGTGACAACCCGCTTGATTGAGGCGAAGCGGGTGTAGCCCGGAAGATCGATTGACGTATGAAACGCTATGTAACCAGCATGAAAGCAATTATTGCGGTGTTCCTTGCCCTTATCCTGTCGCTTCTGGTCGGGGTTGCGGCGCTGCGGAATCCGTATCGGATCGACCTGAGTACCCGCAATTTTTACCGGCTTTCCAACCGAACGATACAGCTGCTAGAACAGCTTGATCGCGATGTGCGAATCACGGTCTTTTTCCAGGAAGAGGATTTTCTCTTTGATGATATTGATAACCTGCTGGAAGAGTACGAATACCGCTCCCGTTATATTGAGGTCGACTGGGTGGACCCGATGCGCGATGTGGCTGAAACAGAAAAGCTGGCCAGCAAGTTTGGGGTGAAACCGTCGCAGCTTGTGGTTGTTGAGATGGATGGCCGCAGTCAGGTACTCCATATGAGTGATCTTGCGGTGATGCAGTCGGTACCTGGTCGGGATGAACCGATAATGACGGCGTTTAAGGGGGAACAGGCTTTCTCCAGTGCCATCCAGAAGCTTTCCGAAGGAAAAACGCCGGTCGTCTATTTTCTGCTAGGGCATGGCGAGCATCGGTTAGGCGATTTTGATCCGCAGGTGGGATATAGCGATATTGCCACCGCCATGCTGAGCGACAATATTCAGGGAGAGGATCTCATTCTTTCCAGTGAACAGGGTATACCTGAAAACGCTGCCGCCGTTGTGATTGCGGGGCCGACTCAGAAAATGAGTGCGACCGAGGTGGCGATGATTGAGGATTATCTCAGCCGCAGCGGCCGGTTGTTTGTCTTGCTGGATGCGCTGGTGGATACGGGGATGGAAGGCATGTTGCGTCGGTGGGGCGTTGTGCTGCATAACGATATTGTAATCGACATGGAAAATACCCTGAGGGGTGAAGATGTTCACATTCGCCGGTTTAATCCTGATCATCAGATCAGCGGAACTATGGGCGCGATTGTTCAGTTTATTCTTCCACGATCTGTTGAGCCGCCTCTGGATGAAAACGGTATGCTGATTGTTGAAGACGAGCTGCAGCTCATCGATCCGTTGTGTTCTACTTCTGAGAAAAGCTGGGCTGAAACGCAGCTCTCTGACAGCGCACCTCCCAAGTATGATCCCGATACGGCTGATCGGCTGGGGCCCATCTTCCTTGGTCTGGCTGTGGAGCGCGGTGCGGCGCAGGATCAGCTGGATGTACAGATCGATCCCTCCCGAATGGTGGTGATCGGTGATTCGGATTTTGTAAGCAATGGAAACATGGTGCTAGGAAACTCGCGTCTTTTTATGAATTCCATGAACTGGCTGTTGGACCGAGATGAAAAGCTGCCTATTGCTCCTAAGCCGGTTGAAAAGGTCCGGCTTGGTCTGACGATGGGGCAATTGCGCATGATGGGGTGGATTAATCTGGCCGCCATTCCGGGGATCGCGGTCGGTCTGGGACTGTTGATTTGGTCGCGCAGGAGGAAATAGGCGCATGAGGGATCGTTCAATCATAATTCTGCTGTCGGCCATTCTCGTGGTTGGCGGTTTCATTCTCGGTCAGGAATTTCTGCGTTCTAGGAACATGCGCCGGGACCATGAAAAGCTGGCGGTATTTAACTTTCATCCGCATACCCTGCTGTCCATCCAGATTGCCGGAACCAATGGGTTGATTGATTGTGTGAAGCAAGACGGAAGCTGGTCGGTCGGAAATCCGGAGCAGGGCATGGGTCGTGCTGATCCCGCGTTGGTCTATAAGCTGATTGCGGAGCTGAACGCCTTGACGCGCGGCACGACCATCAGTGCCCGGCAGCTTGACCTGCGGGGGATCAGCATGTCGGAATATGGGTTTGATGCGCCGGTGTTCGCCATTACGGCGATCGACAATCAGGGCCGGCGAAGTTGGAAGGTTGGTCGTAATTCACCCTCTGGAACCGATATCTATATTCAGGAAGTCGGAAGCGAAGATGTTTTCACAGTCCCGGTCGGATTGCGCTCTGTGCTGCCTTCCAGTCCAGATGATCTGCGAAGCCGTTCCATCTTTTTCAATGAAGTTGCAGGAATCAAGCGGATTGAGATGCGCCGGTCGACTGGTTTTTTACGTATTGTCAGGGAGTCGGGAAACTGGGTGATTCAGCAACCGATTGTTTCGCCGGCAGATCCGTATGAGATTGCCGCCTTCCTTGAGTTGCTGAAAGCGGTTCGTATTGAGGATTTTATCGATGAAAACGTGTCGGACTTTGCCGCGTATGGTTTACAGGGGGAAACCCGTCAGATTTCGCTAGGCGGCGTGGACGGAACCTCAAGAACACTGGTGCTTGGTGATCCTGTTCCGGGCAGCGCCGGACTGATTTATGCGCGACGGGCCGATGAAACATCCGTTTTTGCCCTGAAGGAAGATGTGCTGGCCTTGCTTGATACGCCGGTTAAACAGCTTCGTGATGCCCGCGTACTGACCCTTCCGAAGAATGAGATTTCCTCCATATCGATTCAGTTCGGAGAAAAGCGCGTTGCCCTCGACTGGGATCCCGAGGCCGGTTGGCAGATTGTTGTGCCGGCGGTCTGGAAAGCGGATACGCAGGAGATTGCCGAATTGATTGACCTGTGGGAACGCGTTGTAATTACCGAGTATGACGTGACGGAATCAAGTGATAAAGCCAGCTGGGTTCTCGAATTTGGCTCCATCAGTGCCGGAACAACCAATCGGATTGAGGTGCTCAGTGCCGGAGTCCGTTTTGACGGACTGCTTGTGCGACTCAATGGCGAAAGTGCAGTGTATCAGGTTAACCTCCCTATTGTTCCGGATACGATTATCGATCCGTTCAGCTACAAGGATCGGCTTGTCTGGTCGTTGATGACAGATGACGTCCGGCGCATTGAACTGAAGCGGTCCGGCAAGGATGCCCAAATCCTCGAAAAAACGAAGGATGGAGTGTTTGCCGCCGTTGAATCCAGTGGAAACGGGCATGTGAATGCGTCTGCAGTCAGTCGGCTCCTGAAATGCCTGAAGCGCATAGAGACCCCAGGATACATTGCATACAACCCGCGAAGCCTGGATACGTATGGTTTGGAGGCACCATCGCTGGAGTTGTATGTTGGTCTGGCCGGCGGAAGTGAGCTGGGTCGGGTTCTGTTGGTTGGTCATGAGTCATCGGAGGGATATTATTCGATGATCAAGGGGCGTGACGTTGTCTTTTATCTGGATAAGGAGACTGTGAACATCCTTTCATCGGGTTTGCTGACAGCGCCCGAGACTTCCATTCAGACCGCCGAGTAAGACTATGCTGCTAGCTGAGCCCAAGCACCATCATCTGCGCGCTCCACGGGTGTTGCGGTTCCTCGTCCGGCTTGTTCTTTTGCTTCTATTTATGCTTTTTATTTCTTTGGTTTACCTCCATTTCGCGGGGGTTCCGGAGCCTGTGCTGCGCAAGATCGTTCAGGAACTTAATGCACGGGGGATTTCGGTTGATCTGGATGCATTGACTCTGTCCCGCTTTGGCTGGAAGGCAGAGAATTTCTGCTATTACAGCGGGCTTTCAGATGATCTTGAACCGGTCTTCTGTGCGGAGGTGGTCTATGTGATGCCCAGTAGAAATATGGCGCATGCTGCGCAAGACGGGGCGGGTTTTGAAATTGATGCCCGGGCCGTCCGACTGAATCCTTCGTCTGCATGGTGCGTGGGAGTGCCCGAATCAAGTCATATTCGTGATCTGGAGCGAATGCGCCTGCGGATCGGTGTGAATCGGGGGCGCGTGGTCATTCAGGATGCCCATGCCTCCTGGTGCGGAGTTGAGCTGTATGTTGACGGTCGGGCCTTCTGGACGCCTAGTGACGACCCCGAGCACCTTCCTGATTTTCTTCCTTTGGTTATCGATCCTGCGGTCTTTGAGCGCTTTGATCAGATCCTCTGCTCTTTGCTCGAAAAAAAATCGGGCGTAGTAAGGGTCCAATTCCGGCTGGATCAGAATCATTCCGACGCGAATCAGATTCGGTTCAGTGCATCAGCGGATGGAATCGATTTCGCCGGAGTTGAGTTGGATCTTGTTGAAGTTGTTGCTTGCTACGAAAACAACCGGGTGTTGCTGGATCGGGCACTGCTTTGTCAGGACGGGCGGTCATTACTGGCAGATGGTGCATATGAGCGTACATCCGGAGCGGTTGAATTGCATGTGCAGAATTCGTTAGCCGCGCCGGAATTGCTTACGCTCCTTCCGGAGAATGTGCAAGATTTGATGGAGCTTTTCGGGCTTAAGCTCACGACCGTTCCTGCTTTTGATATGCGTCTGGGGCCGGGGCTTCCTGAAGAGTTGCTGAATAGGGTTTCGGGTTCTTTTGAAGTTCTGGATGCTGAATTTCGGGGGTTGCATTTCAGTTCCTGTTCAAGTCGGGTGACGCGCAAGGCTGGCCGTCTGGATTTGACGGAGATCAAGGCGATCCTTTCCGATCAAACGGAGCAATCCATGGAAACCGGAAGCTGCATGCTGGGGGGAACGGCCTCCGGATCATTTTTTTGGGATGCGGGGAAACGGGAAATCGGCTGTAATGCGGATGGTTGCTTTGATCCGACCCTGCTGATTCCTCCGCTAAGTGATGTACGGGTTGCCACAAATATTCTGCACCGCTTTCAGTGCGACAGAGAAACGCCGCAGGCGCACGTTGAGTTTGGCTTTCAATACCAGCCATGGAGCGAATTTTTCTTTAATTTGCAGGGTTCCGGTAATGATCTTAGATATCGCGGTGTACCGTTTACATCGATCAGCGCCAGTCTTGAATATCGCGATATGATCCTTGAGTTTGATTCCCTTTTGGCGCAACAGGGAATCGATTTCTGCAAAGGAATGGTTTCATTCGATTTCCGGAATCATCTGTTTTCATTCGACGGCGATGCCAATATGAATCCGGCGACGCTGGAGAGCGTTGTTTTTCCGCGAGGCGAGGTCTTTGGTAATGCCGTTCGGTTTGAGGGGCCGGCCAGGATGCATGGTTCCGGAACCATCGACTGGCGAGAGATGAAGGCGACGGATTTTCGAGGAGAGGTGGCGGCTGATCGTGTTGAACTCCCCATGATGGCCATGGATGACTTCAAGTGTTCTGTGATTGGAGACGGCCCTGTTATCCAATTGGATGAAATGACTTTTGGCCTCTATTCCGGCACCGGGATGGGTACTTTTTCTGTGCTGGTGGATCCCTCCAGAGATTCATTGCCCTGCAAGGTTGAGGTTGGGGTAAATAAGGCGGATTTCAGTAAATTCATTCACTATGTGTATCCGGAGCTCCGTATGGAGGCGACGGGCGAGCTTTATGGATGGATCAAGGCTGATGCAGATATTGCTGATGACTTGCTGGAATCTGCGAAGGGTGCAGGACGCGTTGATATTCGGCATGGCCAGTTGGCAGACCTTCCTCTTTTCCGAGGCTTTTCAAGCACGGTTCGCAAGCTGTTTCCCTCGTTCAGGGCTTTTTCAATCACCAGGCTGAATGGTGATTTTGAAATACATGATGGAATAGTTTCCTCGGATAATGCTTATTTTGACGGCGATGTCATTAGCGCCAAGGGGCGGGGGGCCTATTCGTTCCGAAATGGGTTCAACGCCTATGTTCAGGCTCAGGTGCTCAGCGATAATTCTGTTTCGCGGATCTTTCGCTTCCTGACCGATCCTTTGCTGAAGCTTTTTGAAATGAAGCTTTCCGGAATGCTCCCTGACCCTAAATGGGAACTGGGTGCGTTGGCATCGGATAAGGAAAATGACGCGAATGAGTAGCCCTCCTAATGGATTTGAAAAATAAGTGCATCGGACGTATACATCGTAGGGAAACAAGGAGATAGTCTGTGATTTCTAATGCATTGCATCCAACATTCTGGGCGGCCCTTTTCGGCTGGATTGTTGCCCAAACGATAAAAATGGTTTGCAGCTTTGTGGAGACGCGTCGTCTGGACTTCAGCTACATGGTAAGTACCGGGGGCATGCCTAGTGCGCATTCGGCTATGGCAAGTTCGCTGGCAACCTCTCTGGCGCTCTGTGAAGGATTTGATTCATCTGTTTTTGCCCTAGGATGTGCCTTTGCAATCGTAGTGATGTTCGATGCCCAGAGTGTGCGAAAGGCCGCGGGCGAACAGGCGCGTCTATTGAACCAGATTGTAGATGAACTGCTGCATGAACATCACCTGTCAGAAAACAAGCTGAAGGAATTGCTGGGACATACCCGACTGGAGGTATTCATGGGATTGTTGACCGGCATTGCAACGGCGTTGGCATCCTTCCGGTTTATTCATCCATAGCGGCGGATTTATTTGGTGAACAGCAAAAAAAAAGCGACCAAACGGTCGCTTTTTCAATAACGGAAGATTCCGTCTAGCCGGCAGCAATGGCGTCAACCGGGCAGGAATCAGCGCAAGCACCGCAATCTGTGCAGGCATTTGCGTCGATAACGAACTGGTCGTCTCCCTGGCTGATTGCTTCAACCGGGCAGGTTGATTCGCAAGCACCGCATGAGATGCATTCGCTGGAAATTACATAGGCCATGATAACACTCCTTATTGTTTGTTACTTTGTTTCGGATAAACTGTGGCAATATACCAGCAAAAAACTTGATTACACCAACAATTGTGCGTCATAAAGATGTTTATACCTAGATTCAATTTCAAGAGGGCTGGGACAAAATAATGAGTATGAATGAACAGGATTTGCCGGAAGAAGTACGCGAGTCAGTGGAGGAAGCATGGCCGCTTTTTGTGGAGTTCCTTAAAAAAAAGGATGCACGAGTTACACAGGCCAGAAAGATTGTCCTTACGCAGGTTTTTTCTCGGCATGATCATTTTTGTGCGGATGACCTAGCGGCAGAACTCTCAAGCGGAATCAATCATGTCAGTCGGGGAACTGTTTATCGTACGCTGGCTTTGATGGAAGAAGCCGGACTGGTGCGCGTGATTCGCGATACTGATGTTCATGCGCATTATGAACATACGTTTAATCATCCGCATCATGAGCACATGATCTGTGATAAATGCGGACAATTCATCGAATTCTCCGATGATTCTATCATGGAGCACATTGATCAGGCCTGTAAAAAACACAACTTTTCGGAGCGGACCCATCGCATTGTGGTTTTCGGTGTTTGTGCATCCTGCCAGCAGTCCGAGAATACTGACTAAGGCTCATGTTCCTTTGAGCAGGTGTTAGGCCTGTTGTTCGGCGCGCTTTTCTGCTTCCTTTGCCGCCTTGAACTCTCGAAGTTCACATGAAGGGCACTGAACCTTTTCGCCTTTGTAGACGACGCAATCGTGACTTCCCGAGCATCCCGGCTGTTTCTTTCGCATCGAATTGATGAGCGCGAGAATGCCCATGGGCAGTGCAATTACGACGATTACGACAGCAAATAGTTTGAGAAATGGAATCATTTTTTTCCTGCTTATAAAGTTCGTCCTTCACGGAGCAACGCTTGACACATACCGTCCCCCGATCAATACTTCAACCCCTTTATTCATGGAAGAAAATTGCCGATTGGCAGTACGGATTTTGAAGCGAGGCCTATGAAAAAAAAGAAGCACAGCAACAATCGTCTGAACAGCGGCGGATTCGATCCTATGACCGATTCCAATGATTTCTACTCGGGATCTCCGACAGAGCGTCCCCTGTATCAGGATCGCCGGAAAACAGATATGAACCGGGTCCGTAAGACTGCGCGCCATCAGGATTTGACCGGTCGCCGAAAAGAAGCGGCTGATTTGCGTGAAAAAATGGCACTGATTGCCATTATGAAGGCGACGATCATTCTGATTGTCCTCATTATTCTCTTCTTTGCGCTCTGGAAGGGTATCGGCCTCTACGAGGAAAAAGTGTTTGTGGATAATCTTCCCGACACTCAGGGAGCTCCTTTGCTCAATCCGTTACAGGGACTGGGTGAAATGGACGTTAATGTCCGTGAAGCGGGGGCACCTTTTTCTGAGCGGATCGAGCAATGGAAAAAGGCCGAGCGGATTGTTGATAACGTAGATAATCTGTTGCTTCGGGATAATATTGATCAGGCGATTATCCGTTGCCAGGAGGCGCTGGAGGTTGCACCCATGCACATGGGAGCTCTTGAGCGAATTGCGAGGCTTTACTTTGATCAGAAAATGTATGCGGAAGCAGTTAACACCTATGTTCGTATGCTGGGTGTGGAGCCTTCCCGTTCAGATCTGCAGGTGGACCTGCTGAAGGCGCTTAACATGTATGGTGATCCGGATGCGACAATCGCCGTGGGCCAATGGTATCATGAGAAGAATATGTACAATGGCGAGGTCCAGCGCTATCTGGCCAACGCCTTCTTCCTGAAGAAAGAGTATGCCGAGGCCGCCGAAGCTTATGCAGTCGTTATTGCTGAGAAACCGGGAGATTCGTCCGTCCTCGAAAATCAGGCGATCTGCTACATGGAACTGAAGGAATATCAAAAGGCACTGGATGTTCTCGAACAGCAGGCCCTCGTTGATCTGCGTGATCCGGACTGCTACAAGCGAATGACATTCTGCTTTGCTCAGCTTGGCAAGGAGGAGGATGTCGTCCAGACGCTGGGGCGGTCGGCCCATTTGTTCGGTGCTGACGCCGTTGCTATGTGGATTCAGGATCCGCGTCTGGACCCGGTGCGCATGGACCGCTCTTTTCAGATTTTTGCGGACTCTGTTGTTACGGAAGAATACCGTAAATACTTGGAACGCATGGCGCAGACCATGGAAAATGCTGAAAAGGCGGAAATTGCACCTCAGCTTGACCTCCCGGATCGGACTCAGCTTGATCCTGAGTTGCTCAAACCGAGACAGTAGCCCCTCCGGCTATGAAAATTCTATTTGTCACTTTTGGATATCTATCTGCAGGGGCGGGCGCTACCCGTTCAGTATCCCTCTTGAGGGTGCTGGCAGATGCCGGGCATCAGGTTGATGTCGTTGCATCCATGTGTGATATTGCTGAGCACGGTAATATTAATATTCTCTGTGGAGAGGCCGCGCAGCAATTACCCCGCCGCCGGATTCGTTTACAAACCCTCCGCGCGTTGAGCCGGACGCGGTATGCGGTGATACATGCGGTCGATGATGCCATGTTGATGGTTTCTCGTTTCCGCATAAAGCGTTCACTTCTCGTTTACGAGGCCTCCCGCTGTTTTTCCGGAACAAGTGGAGAGGCGCCCGGGAGGTACTGGCGATTGTTTCCCAATCAATGCCGGCGGGCTGAAGAACGAATGCTTGAGCACTCCTCTCTGGTTTTATGTTCTGGTAATGATCTGTCGGTCAACCTGAAGCGCATTGTATCTTCGATTTCTGTCTCTATTATTGAGGATATTCCGGCACAACCACTGTTTCCCGTTCAGGATATTGAGAGGGATGCCGTGCTTTCTTTCTTTCCATCCGGAACGACGTTCTTAGGGGTTTGCAGCGTGGTTTGCGAAAATTGTGCCGATTTGAGGACCCTGCTGCTGGGGGTCAGGAAGCTTATTGATAAAGTTCCGGGTGCCGGTTTCTATTTTAAAGGATTGAATCCGGATAAGGCCATAGCGTTGGCAGCAAATCTGGAGATCGAGCGCCGTTGTGTTTTTCTCTCTCCTCAGGACGAAGGGCGGTTTCTCTCCGCGCTATCTGTTGCTGATACATCGTTGTTCATTCCTCGTCAGGGGGCGCGGTATGCCCATCCCGAAGTTCTATCTTTGATGAATTCCCCCGCGCTTCTGGTTGCGTTGGATGAGCCGGCATATAATGGAATTCTGTCTGATCGAAACTGCATTCGGGTGGACTACACGGCACAGTCGATTGCTGATGGACTCTTAAGCGTAAGCCGAGAGCCGCTGTTGGCATTGGGGTTGGTTTCTGAAGCCCGGCAGTTGATCGCCGACCGCTATTCATTTTCAAGCTTTAAGCACCGGGTGCGAATGGCCTATCACGATTTGACCCACAAACATTAAGGGAGATGGGATGCTTGCAGTTTATCCATTGAGGCGGCCGCTGGCAGGCGTCGCACTTTCAATGGTGCTTGGTATTTATATTGCATCCCATGTTTCTTTTCCTGTGTGGGCTTTAGCATGTGTCTGTCTTCTGGCTCTCACCGGAGCCTGGCTGTCTCGGAGTCGGCGGTATTCCGATACAATTGTTTTTTCCGCAATTGTTCTCCTATCCTCTTTGCATTATCAGGTTTCTGGACACGAGATCCCGTCCACTTCCATCCTCCATCGGCAGGGTGATCTTCCAATTGATCGGGTTGCGGTAATCGGTCGTGTCTGCGGAAAACCTGTATACCATCCTTTTAAGCAGTCATCTAAGGGTATGTGGGTTTTCCCGGTTCAGTTGGAAGGAGTGAAGCAGGACGGTCGATGGATGACGCAGCGCGGTGAGATTGATGTCAGGGTCATGGGCGTTTCTTTATCAACCCCTTCGGCAGAGTATGGTCAGCGGGTGTGGCTGTGGGGACAGCTCCAGTCTCGGAATTACCGTAATCAGAATCCGATTGGAATGAAGGTTCCGCAAGGGCGGTTTTGCCGTCCGCTTTCTCCCCCTCGTTTCTCAATGACCGAGTGGGTGCAGTCGTGGAGACGCTCCGCCGGCGAGCGCCTGCAGCAGGGAATATCGAACCGTCCGCTTCAGTTATCCATTCTTCGATCGCTGATTCTTGGCTATCGAAACGAGATTCCTTCAGAGACCTATGCCTGCTTTCAACGTACCGGTTCATTGCACATATTTGCCATATCCGGTCTTCATGTTGGAATCATAGGTCTCTTGCTGGCCATCGTTTTGAAATCGATCGGAGTGCCCCGCGACTGGTTCGGTGTCTGGCTGATTCCATTGCTGCTTGCGTATGTGGCTGCAACCGGAATGAAAGCTTCCGCGCTGCGAGCCGCGGTAATGGCCGGGGTTTTTCTTCTTGCGCCGCTGTTTCGAAGAAAACCCGATATTCCTTCGTCCGTCGCATTTGCCGCGATTTTTCTGCTACTGCTGAATCCTCATGAAATGGATTCCGCCGGATTCATTTTTTCATTTGTTGTCGTCTCTTTCATCGTCATGGTTTACGCCGCAATTCCGGAACATTGGTTAACGGGCGGCGGTGTCCGGCGCTATAGCCTGTCGCTGCTGATCACCTCCATCGCGGCAAGTCTGGCGTCCATGCCTGTAACAGCCTATTATTTCGGTCGATTTTCCCCGATTGCACTTGTCGGCAACCTGATCGTTGTTCCGCTTACCTTCTGCACGGTGCTTTCCGGATGGCTATCCATTCTTTTTCCCTGGGCTGCCACCATATTCAATCATGCTTCGTTGGTATTTATTAATCTCATGCTCTGGGGGATCGGGTTTCTTGACCGAATTCCCGGATCCAGTTTTGCGGTGGAGGCGCCTCCGGTAATCTCCATTGCAATCTGGTACGGAAGCCTGATTTTATTTCTTGTGCATGCAAGGACCTGGCGGCAGCGCATGTATGCCCTGTCCGGCGCCGGTTGCTCTATTCTGATCGCCTTGCTTTTTTGAGGCGTCTTCTCTTCGGCGTACTTTTTCTGTACGTCGGGCTTTTGCAATCTGCTTCATGGCTCCCCCGATGTGCTCTTCGCCTCGTTCACGGGCCAGCCCGATCTGTCGTTCCCTTTCCTCGAAACGAGCTCTGCGTTCTTTGGAGTAACTTCCGTGACAGTGAGGGCAACTGACGCCCTCCTGATAGTCAATGCTTCGCATGTCCTCTTCCGAGATCGGCATTCGACAGGCATGACATTGATAAAATGCGCCTTTTTCAAGGCCATGCCGGACGGATACGCGATTGTCGAATACAAAGCATTCTCCCCTCCACATTGACTGATCTTCCGGGACTTCTTCCAGATATTTCAGAATACCGCCCTTCAGGTGGTATACTTCTTCAAATCCAAGTTCCTTAAGATACGCCGTGGATTTTTCACAGCGGATTCCTCCCGTACAGAACATGGCGACTTTACGATGGCGGGCCGGATCAAGGTTCTGTTGTACATAATCGGGGAACTCTCTGAATGTCGCGGTTTTGGGATTCACGGCATTTTCAAAGGTCCCGATACCGAATTCATAATCGTTTCGCGTGTCGATCAACAAGGTGTCCGGTTCCATGATCAGCTTATTCCAATCACGGGGTTCAACATAGGTTCCTGCCGTCTGCCCGGGGTCTATGCCGGGTACGCCCATGGTAACGATCTCCTTTTTTAGCCTTACTTTGGTCCGGTAAAACGGATTCTCGTTGTTCAGGGACTCTTTGCAGACGAGGTCCTTTAGGCGAGGGTCTGACTTTAATCGGCAGAGTAATGCATCAATGGCTTCGCGCGATCCGGCAACCGTTGCATTAATTCCCTCCGGCGCGAGAAGGAGTGTTCCTTTGATACCGTGCTCCTGCATAAAGTCGAACAGGGGCGATCTCAGTGCATTGCAGTCTTCAAGCCGCACGAATTTATATAAAGCGCATATAACAATGGGTTTCATGGTTGTGTGGTTTATCGGCAGAAAACGCCGCAAGCAACCAACTATAGTGAATAATAAGTTCAGCCGTGAAAGAATACTTCCCGGTGAATCTGCGGAAGCCCGATTCCTTTTCCCTGCAGCCATGCTGAAACCTCGTTTACCATGCTTTCAAGTCCGCAACAGTAATAGTGGGTAGTTCCATCCAGCGAAAGAGAGTCAAGAAGTCCCGTAATGCGACCCTGAAAATGGTCTTTTGATGGCTCTCTGGATACTGCAAGTATGGAGGAGCCTCGACGATTGAATCGATCGAATCCAATGGCATCATTCCGCGTGCGGACGCCGTAAAGTACCTTGGTCGGGACTTTTTCAAAGGTATTCAGGTAGGAGAGAAATGGAGCCACGCCGGTTCCTGTTGCCATAAAGACAAACGGGGCATCGCCGATATCCTGCCCGGGTCGGAACCATCCGAACGGCGGGCTTATACGGATTTCATCGCCGGGTTTTCGGTTCATCAGCCATGGAGAAACCTCGCCGTCTTTCATGCTGCGTATGACGAATCGAAGATCCTCTTCGTTGGTACCGGACGCAATACTGTAAGGTCGCGACTTTGCTTCATCGGTGTATAGGGCCACACAATCCCCTGGTAAAAATTCAAGTCCGTTACGCTCGACGGATAGTTCAAAAAGATCATCGCTGAAGATGCTGACCTGTATGACTGAATGACGGCTATAGTTTAGATTAATCATGATATTCCTCAATTATCTGGTGCGAGGGTTATCTATGATTTGGCTCATAATTGCAACTGTGTCTAAACAGTGGGCTGCTTTTCCTTCAGCTGATCGTAGAGTCTTTCCGTTTCAGGCATCAAAACGCCGGCTCTTTTTGCAAGGCGTAACGGATTCCCGTAAATGCTCTCAATTTCCATTGGATTTCCCCGGTCATAATCGAGCTTCATGCTGGGGGCATAGGGCCGCATCTTTTCCGTATCGGTCATCATTTTATTGATGAATGCCTGCTCAATCGGGCGCGCGCAGACCTCCGCCGCTGCGGCAACCTCATCCATCATGATCCGGCATCGGTTGCGGGTGTCTTCCCGGCGAACAAGCTCGTCAGTCAGCAAGTCATGAATAACGGACATTCCGTTGAAGGGAATGTTCCACACCAGTTTTTTCCATCGGGCCAGCATGAGATCCTCGATCAGCCGGATCGGAATACCGGCGGTTTCCATTTCCTTCCCGATCGTTTTCATTCGGGGAGTGACTCCTGCCGGCACGCCATCCGGAGTATATTCTCCGATCGTGATGAGTCCATAATCGAGATGCCGGATATGACCTGGTGCGATTTTACTGGAACATAAAAAGCAGAGGCCGCCCAGGATTCGGTCTGCGCCGATAGATTCAGCGATTGCAGCTTCGCTTCCCAGTCCGTTCTGAAGGGTCAGTACCACGCCGTGCCGGCAAAGAAGACGGGGGAGAATCTCCGGAAGTAAATGATTTGCAGTGGTTTTAAGAGCCACAATGACCACATCGCTACGTGGTACCTGATCAGCACTTGAAAACGCATGGACCGAGGGAAGACAAAAATCTCCGTTACGGGATTCAATAACCAAACCGTTTTCCAAAACGTGTTCATAATCGCGATTCAGCAGAAAGCGGACATCGTGTCCGGCACGCTGGAGAAGTGCTCCGTAATATCCGCCCACCGCTCCGGTGCCGACGATCGTATAGGTATTCTTTGGTGTCATATATCGGTCAATATGTCATAGGACAAATTCGACAAAAAGAAAAACCGGCTCCCCGCAAAGGAAGCCGGCTGCGCTGTAATCAACCGGGTCGTGATCAGTTTTCCTTCAACTGCAGCTTTTTCCCCGATTTCAGCCAGTCACCAAGGATGATCTTGCAATAGGCACCTGTGGACAGTTGCATGGATGCAGCACGTCGTTCCAGGTCCTGGGCCATCTCCATTTTCATGTTGATGCCGATTGTTTTTGTTCCTTTTCCTGCCGGATTGGTAGCCATAGGTCTACCTCCTTTCCTATGACTGCAATTTACCGGCCTCAGTAAATCATGCAAATATTTCTTTATCATAGAAATTCTTATATCAGGCGGAGTTCTTGCTAAATATTTTCCCTGATAAAAACAGAATAACGGGATAATTTCGGGGTATTGCACGCTCTTCCTGCAGGATCTAAGAACGAGTTCTTCGTTGTCTAACCGCTTCGTAAAGAATAACTGCTGCTGCAGTGGATACATTCAGGGAGTCATTACGGCCGAGCATGGGAATCGAGACTGAAACATCGGCTGCATTTTTCCACTTCTCGGAAAGGCCTTCGTCTTCTGCTCCGACGACAATGGCGGTTCCGCGGCGCATATCGACCGAGGTATACTCCATTACGGCATCCGGGACGGCGGCCACGGATTGGATTCCGCGATCTGCCAGCCATTTGATGACCTCATCCGATGAGGCTTCGGCAACCGGAATGAAAAACAGGGTGCCAATGCTGGAACGGATGACGTTGGGATTGCTGAGGTCGGTCTTATAGTCGCAGGCGATCACCGCATCGACACCCGTTGCGTCGGCGGTTCGGAGAATCGTGCCGAGGTTTCCGGGCTTTTCAATGTCTTCGGCAATCAGCAGCAACGGGGATTCCGGGAGGTTTAACTGATCGAGTCTTTTTCCCACCAGGGGTGAGAGGGCAATCAGCCCGTCGGGGGTATCACGATAGGAAATTTTTCGGAATGCGCTTTCGGAGCAACGAAAAACAGGTGTTCCTCTGTCCTGGACTTGCTGAGTCAGATCGCCGGCATGTAGGTCAAGATAGAGTTCCGGACAATAATACAGCTCCTTAAAACACCAGCCACTTTCCGTTGCACGTTGTATTTCACGAAACCCTTCGACGAGCGTTGTTCCCGTTTCCTGCCTGACTTTATTTTTGCGCAGGCGCACAGCCGCCTTGATTCGAGGATTCTGCGGGCTTTCGATCGTTATTGGTTTTTCCATTCTTCTACCAGTTTATGTGCAAACAAAGGCAGTTGCGGATCTCTGGCACCCATGCCGAGAATCGCGCTTCCCGGTCCGGCCTGAGTCCGGAGCCGTTGCCCCAAAACATCGTAGTCTGGAACATATTCAACGGGGATGCCAGCCGAATTAAGGCGATGGACCAGATCTTCTGAGGTGGTTTTGCGCTGGACGGTTCCGCCGGCATAATAGACCGGCAGGATGTAAACGGTTCCGCCGGTGGATTTCCAGTGCTCCGTAAATATCTCGATGAGATCACTCATCCCCTGATAAAGCGGCGTAAATCCGTGCGGACGCCAGTATGCCTGTACCTGTTCAAAAGCGCCGGACACCGCCGACAGGGCCGCCGCAATTTTTGCGGCATTATGCGCATAGTCGTCCATGATCGTGACTCCGTCGGCGATGCCGACCATTTCAAGACGGCGCTCGATGCCCTTGAATCGGGCCAGCGCGTCGCGAACCTTGTGGAGGTCGAGATCCAATGCTTCGCACATTCGTACGGCGCATTGTGCATTTTCAAGATTGTGGCGACCGGTCAGGGTAATCGAAAATTCAATGTTCCGATAGCTGAAGGATTGCGGTCCTGTCTGTTCAAGAGGATGGCTGTTTCCTTCAATTATCGTTTCAGCCGTCTGCGCTCGGAACTGGTCGAACATGTCCTGAAGCTCGTCCAGCTCATAATGATCGCGCGAAATATTGGTAATAATACTGTGTTCCGGATGAAACCGCAGGAAGGATTTATCGGACTCATCGGCCTCAATCACCCAGAGGTTTCTGTTTCCCGTGCGTACATTTCCCGGATTTGTGTCGGATTTCCAGTTAAGAACCGCGGCGCCGTTATAGACGGTCGGGTTCAGTTCAAGCTGTTCGAGCAACCATCCAAGCATTCCGGTCGTTGTCGTTTTTCCGGCGGTGCCGGCCACAGCGATGAGCTTGCTTCCGCCGACCAGTTGATTCAGAAATTCAGCACGATGGAGCAGGGGGATCCCGTATTGCTGCGCCTTCTGAAGATCCGGATTGTCCTGTTCAATGGCGGTGCTGAATACAACCTGTGATGTCGGTTCCTGAATTCCACTGCCGTCCTGCGGGACGATCCGCACGCCCATCTTTTTCAGGCAGGTCAGCAGTACACTGTTTACGGTGCGATCAGAGCCGCTGACTTCATATCCTGCCGCCTGCGAAAGTTGGGCGAGGCCGTTCATGCCGACCCCGCCGACTCCGATAAAGTGGACGTGCTTCATGCGCCGTTGTTACTGATCTTCGTTAGGGATCAGGCGCAGCTTGCTTTCCGACCAGTTCCAGTCCTCCGGACTGAGCGTGGTATTTTTGTAGACGCGCTCGGTTTCTGCCTCAAGTTCTGCGTGATTCGTCATGACATACGGGGTCAGCAGTACGAGCAGTTCGCGCTGCACTTCGGTTTTGTGCACTGAACTGAAGAGCAGTCGACCGATCAGCGGGATATCACCAAGAATCGGAATCTTGGTAACAGAATCATCCTTTTCCGTGGTCATCAATCCGCCCAGAGCAATGGTTCCGCGGTCCGGAATTGCTACAGAAGCCTGAAACTCACGATTAAGGATGATCGGGACATCGTTGTTGTCGATCGATACCGTACCGCCAAGCTGGTCGGCCTGCTGGCTGATTTCCATGACAACGAACCGCTTGGGATTGATGCGGGGGGTGACGGTCAGCTGGATACCGATATCCTTGTATTCGTACTGGGAGCTCTGAGTGCCGGAGCTGTTTGCATACGATGAGGTGGAGGTCACGACCGGACGCTGTTCGCCGATGCTCAGCGTGGCTTCGGTATTGTCGGTGGTCATGATGATGGGGGTTCCCAGAACGCGGGCATTATTGTCAGACGCTGCCATTTTTACGGCGAGCTCCGTGTTGATGCCCGTCACATTCTGGTAATACTTCAGCGCTCCGCCGGCAACGCTCTGGAGTCCGTTGGTGGCCAATGTGCTGACATCCCATGCGCCCATCTTGTCTCCGGCCTGCGTCTGGTAGAGCCATTGGATGCCGTGGTCCAGTCCCTTGGTGAGGCCGATTTCAAAAATATCCGCCTCAATCATGACCTGTTCGAGCATCACGTCGAGCTTGGCAATCATCACTTTGATCGCGGCAATGTCGCTTTTCCGTCCCGTAAGCAGGATGGAGTTGGAGCGGGTATCGGCCAGGATCTTTGTGTTTTCTGTGAGTTCGTCCATGTTCTCGAAAGAGACCCCGCCGCCTTCTGTCGGGGAGGCATTCGGAGTGACCCGCGTATTGCTTGTTGAGGTTCTGGACGTTCCTGAACTGGAGGCCGACGTCCGACTGTTTCGTGAGCTTGATGCCGGCGAGCTGCTCGAGCCGGAGGTGGAGCTACGTGAGCTTCCGGATGACGAGCCGCCGATCAGGCTGTTCAGCGTGCTGGCTAGTTCTTCTGCATCGGCATATTCGAGGTTGACGACTTCAAAGGTAATTGCCGGTTCGACTTCCACGTCCAGCATTTTTATCATGTTCTCGAAAAATTCGAAGTTTTCCTTCTGGGAGAAGATGATAATCAGGTTGGTTCGCTCATCGGCCATAACCTTGACCGTTCCCTGGATAATGGTCTGGCTGCCGGCCTGTGTGGAGGAAATAGTCGCCTGACTGGGTGTGGTGGCAGTCGGCGTCTGATTGCGAGCCGCACGAATGACTGTCCGGCTGCTGGTCGTAGCAGTGCGGGATGATGATGTTGTCTGCTGGTCAACCTGGGCCGCGACAATAATCTCATTCAGCTTACTGGCGATTTCGGACGCTTCGGCGTAAACAATTTCATAAAAGCGAGGCTCTATGCGTGCACTGGCCTGATCGAGAAAATCAACAAGTTCGCGGATACGGATAATGTTGGATTCCGTATCGGTGATCAGCAGGCTGTTGCTCCCTTCCAGTGTCTGAATTTTACCGTAGGAGTGCATCAGGTGCTGAATCGCGGTCTGAACTTCTTTGATCTGGACGTTCTTCAACGGAATCATCTGGGATACCAGTCGGTCCCGTCCCTGATATTCCGCATCTTCGCTGTAGTTGACGATCCCGCCGTTTCCTGTCAGGTCGGCTGAGTTGGCCTGAACTACTTTGACAAATTTCTCACCGTAGGGAACAATTATAATGTTGTTCATGGCGAGAATAGCTTCAAGTGCATCAATACATTCGGGAATCGTAAGCCGGTCTACCTTAAGGGAGATTGACGCCGCAACCTGATCGCTCTTCAGGTAAATCTTTCCGGTCCACTCGCTGTACATGCTCATGACGGTGTCGATATCAGCACTTGCAAATTCGAACGACTGCAACCGATCTCCATCCTGCTTAACCGGCGTGATCGCTGAGATCGACGAACGCGGCGTTCTGGTCGGAGGAACAAATGCCGGTTTTTCAGAAACAGCGGGTTCTTGCGTTTCCGGTTCCTGGGCAGGAGTGTTGTTGTTTTCCTCGACTGCTTCAACCTGCGGTGCCGGTGCGGTTGCCGGATCTTCCGGCGGCGGGCCGGCCGGAAAGGACGGCGGACCGCCCTGGGCAAACGCCATGGATAGGGGGAAAATACAGACTGCAGAGGCCAATATAAAGGTATGTGAGTATTTCATAGGCGCATATAACCATGTTTGGATAGATTTATTGCAGTCTAGTTTTCTTCTTGCAGAAAGCAAGGCAGGGCACAAAAAAACCGCCCCGGTTAAAGGGCGGTTTTTCGAGGTCTGCGACCGGTTTACTTCTTGTAAACCAGACGTTCCATATAGTCGGTGTGCAACAGCTCATGTGCCTTGTGGCTGAGCGGTGCGCCGAGGAACTCGTCGTAGATTTTGGTGATCATCGGGTTGTGGTGCGAGCAGCGCTGTACCGATTTTTCGTCGTCGGAGTAGAGGCCGGCCGTACGCTTCAGACGAATTTCGTCCGTTGCGCCGTGAGGCTGTCCGCCGCCACCGATGCAGCCGCCGCGGCAGGCCATTACTTCGATGAAGTGCCACGGAATCTCTTCTCCCTTTTCCTTGGCTTCGCGAACCTTGTTCAGAACGGCTTCCACATTGCCCATCTGATGGGCGATCGCCACGCGCACTTCCGTGCCCTTGATGTCGATTGTGGCTTCCTTCACGCCTTCAAGACCGCGGACATCCATAAAGTTGACATCTTCGAGATCTTCCTTGGTGATCAGGAAGTAAGCTGAACGAAGCGCTGCTTCCATAACGCCTCCGGTAACTCCGAAGATCGTGCCGGCTCCGGTGTATTCGCCGAGCAGGCTGTCCACTTCTTCTTCCGGTAGGGAGTTGAAGTCGATACCCGCCTGCTTGATCATGCGAGCCAGTTCGCGGGTGGTCAGGGCGACGTCCACGTCCTGGAACCCCGTGGAGCTCATGTTGTCGTCGCGCGATACTTCAAACTTCTTGGCGGTACACGGCATGATCGAAACCACATACATGTCTTTCGGATCAATCTGCGCCTGTTCCGCATAGTAGGACTTGGCCATGGCGCCGAGCATCTGCTGAGGCGACTTGGCGGTCGAGAAGTTCGGAATGAAGTCGTTGGCGTATTTTTCCATGTAGTCGGTCCATGCCGGGCAGCAACTGGTAATCTGCGGAAGGACGCCGCCTTCGGTCACGCGCTTCACGAATTCCGTTCCTTCTTCAAGGATGGTCAGGTCGGCCGAGAAGTTGGTGTCGAATACGGCATCGAATCCAAGACGGCGCAGGGCCGCATAGAGCTTGCCGGTTGCGAGCTCGCCCGGTTCCAATCCGAACGCTTCGCCGATAGCTACGCGGACCGCCGGAGCGATCTGTACAACGCAATGTTTTTCGCCGGCCTTAATGGCATTCCAAACGGTGCGGCATTCCGACTTTTCATAGATGGCGCCGACCGGGCAGTGGGCCGAGCACTGGCCGCACTTGATGCAGGGGCTTTCATCCAGTGTTACGTCAGCTGCCGGAGCGAGGCGGGTGCCGTCGCCGCGACCGATGAATTCGAGGGCGTGAACGCCCTGCATTTCCTGACAGACCAAAACGCAGCGTCCGCACTGTACGCATTTTTCCGGATTCAGCACGATAGAGGTCGTGGAGGTGTCCGGCGCAATCTCCCGAACGCGCTTTTCGAACGGGATTTCGCGGATGCCGAAGTCGGAGGCCAGATCCTGCAGTTCGCAGTTTCCGCTGCGTCCGCACTGAAGACAGTCGTTCGGATGCGTGGAAAGAATCAGTTCCAGAACCGTGCGGCGGACTTCCACAACTTCCGGGTCGTGGGTGATCACTTTCATGCCCGGGCCGACGGCCGTGGCACAGGCACGCAGCATTTTCGGGGATCCTTCCACCTTGACCACGCAGATGCCGCAGGCGGCCCATGCGTCGAGGTCGGAGTGGTAACACAGCTTTGGAATTGCAACGCCCACTTCCTTTGCAGCATTCAGGATGGTGGTTCCTGCCGGGACGCTAACGGGAATTCCATTAATTTCGAGTTCAACCATAGACATTTTCTTACTCCTTATCCCTTGAGGATTGCGTCAAATTTACATTTGTCGAAGCACTGACCACACTTGATGCACTGGTCGTTGTTGATGACATGAGGCTTCTTGACTTCACCGCTGATGCAGTTGACCGGGCAGACACGCGAACAGGCCGTACAGCCGATGCACTTGTCCTCAACGATCGTGTAGGACAGCAGATCCTTACACTTGCCGGCCGGACACTTCTTATCGTTGATGTGAGCCATGTACTCATCTTCGAAATAGTTCAGCGTGGACATGATCGGGTTCGGTGCAGTCTGGCCCAGTCCGCAAAGCGATGCCTTGCGCATGGCCTGCGCGAGATCCTTGAGTTTTTCAAGGTCTTCGAGCGAACCCTTGCCCTTGGAGATCTTGTCGAGGATGTTGTAGTTGGTGCGGCCGCCGATACGGCAGGGGGAGCACTTGCCGCAGGATTCATCCACCGTGAACTCGAGGTAGAACTTGGTTACATCGATCATGCAGTCGTCTTCGTCCATCACGATCATGCCGCCGGAACCCATCATCGAACCGATGCCCATCAGGCTTTCGTAGTCGATCGGGGTGTCGAGGTAATCTTCCGTGATAACACCGCCGGAGGGACCGCCGGTCTGGGCCGCCTTGAACTTTTTACCGCCGCGGATGCCGCCGCCGATATCGTAGATGATTTCGCGGAGCGTCGTGCCCATCGGAACTTCGATCAGTCCGGAGTTGTTGATCTTGCCGGTCAGGGCGAAAACCTTGGTTCCCTTGCTGGTTTCCGTGCCGATGCTGCTGTACCAGGCGGAACCCTTCAGGATGATCATCGGGATGTTGGCCCAGGTTTCAACGTTGTTGATCACGGTAGGCTTGCCCCACAGGCCCTTGACGGCCGGGAAGGGAGGCCGCGGAACCGGCATGCCGCGCTTACCTTCGATCGAGGCGAGCAGGGCGGTTTCTTCGCCGCAGACAAATGCGCCGGCGCCGAGGCGGAGCTCGATGTCGAAGCTGAAGCCGGATCCGAGAATGTTTTCTCCGAGCAGTCCGTATTCGCGGGCCTGCTTGATGGCGTTTTCAAGACGTTCAATCGCCAGCGGATATTCAGCGCGGATGTAGATGAAGCCCTGGTTGGCGCCGACGGTGTATCCGGCGATGGTCATAGCTTCGAGAACGGAGTGGGGGTCACCTTCGCAGGTGGAGCGGTCCATGTAGGCACCCGGGTCACCTTCGTCGGCATTGCAGACCACATACTTCTGGTCGGACTGGGCATTCTTCGTGAATCCCCACTTCAGTCCGGTCGGGAAGCCGGCACCGCCGCGACCGCGCAGTCCGGCCGCCTTGAGTTCTTCGATAACTTCATCGCCGGTCATTTCGAAGATGACCTTTTCCAGCGCGGCATAGCCGTCGCGGGCAATGTATTCATCAATGTATTCCGGATTGATGACGCCGCAGTTGCGCAGCACAATGCGCTGCTGCTTCTGGTAGAAGTCGATATTGTCGGAAGAGCCCTTCTGTTCCTTGTCATAAAGGAGGGCTTCAATCTGACGACCCTTGACGATGTGCTCTGAAACAATTTCCTTGGCGTGTTCGGGGCCGACTTTGACATAGAAGGATTCGTCGGGGAGGATCTTAACAATCGGACCTTGTTCGCAGAAGCCGAAGCAACCGGTCTTCACGAGCTGAGCTTCGGTCTCGACGCCCTGTTCCTTCAGTTCCTTTTCAAGCGCTTCGTAGAGCGCGATGCCTTTGCTGGATTCGCACGCGGTTCCAGCGCACACGAGAATGTAGTTTTTGTATGCCATGGTGTAACCTGCCTATTTGATGATATCTACTGCGGGTTTGTCGAAAATGTGATCGCTGACGAGCGACTTTCCGATGATGTGTTCCTTAACGATCCGGCGCGCCACCTTGTCGTCCACGTTTCCGTAGATTACGCGCGGCATGCCCGGAACATCCACTTCAACCGTGGGTTCGGAAAAGCACAGGCCCATGCAGCCGGTCTGGCTGATCTTGGTGTCCGTGATGTTGTGGCTTTCCAGTTCGTCGAGGAATGCGTCGAATGCGTCTTTTGCGCCGGCGGCGATGCCGCAGGTGCCCATTCCGATGATGATCTGTGCGGACTTATCGTTGCTGTCGCGCTGGGTCATCTGTTTCTTTTTCTCTTCGCGAAGCTTGCGAAGCTCATCAAGTGTCATCTTAGCCATGTTACCCACCTTTCGTTTAAACTTCCCTTAATTCGTCTTCATTTCCCTGGATGAACTGCCTGAGCAGCAGCAGGCTTTCCGTATCGTTCAGGTCGCCGAGAGCGTCTGAGAGCTCTTCTCTGCTGATGCTGTACTCTTTTTCTCCGATCTGATGCTTCAGGATCAGGTTTCCCTCATATCCATAAGTCATCAGTGTAACCGCCGCCGTCGTCAGGTTTCCGAATTCCGGAAGGTCCAGGTGATTCGGATCGAACTGGAAGGTTACCGTGGTGCCCACGCCTTCTTCCGATTCAATCGAGGCCGTCCCTTCGGTCATCTCCGCCGTCTGGAAAAGGAAAGGGAGGCCGAGTCCCACTTTGCGGTGCCGATGTTTTATCCCGTCGGTAAAGAAGGGATCCCTTGCTTTCTGCAGGGTTTCAGCATCCATGCCTTTTCCGTTGTCTGCGATTACGACATTCAGATTTGAGTCGTTCTCCTTGATTTCCAGGGTGATCTCCGTTGCGCGCGCTTCGATCGAGTTCTGCACCAGATCGGTAATCATGTCGCACAACGTCGCGTGCATTGTTTATTTACCTTCGTACTGATCGATAATCTTGCTCATCTGCTTGGTCGTGACGCCGCCGAATACTTCGCCGTTAACCGTCAGAACCGGAGCCAGACCGCAGCAGCCGATGCAACGAACCGCTTCAACGGAAAATTCGCCGTCCTCGGTTACTGTGTTGAGGCCGACGCCGAGGATTCGCTGGCATTCGTCGATCAGGTCCTGTCCGCCCTTGAGGTAGCAGGCGGTTCCCATGCAGACCGCGATCTGGTTGCGTCCGGGCTTGGTCAGCTTAAAGAAATGGTAGAAGGTGATAACGCCGTAAATCTTGGCTACCGGAATATTCAGGGCTTCGGCCACTTCAAATGCGGCTTCGCGCGGGATGAAACCGAACTCACCCTGTACACGGTGCAGGATCATGATCAGGTTGCCGGGTTTGGGCCGCCACTCTTCAATGAAGGCTTCGATTTCCGGCGTCAGCATTTTTTCTTTCTCAGCGGTAGCAGTCATATTTTTCCTCCAATTTAGGCGGCTGTGTTCCTGTTAAAAACTTCCCCAGACCGGTCGCTGTGCAAAACCCCTTTTGCAGTCCCCTCGGGTTTTTGATACGTGATTGAATCGACCCGGTTAACCGGTTTTTTGTTAAAAGTGGCTGGCAATATAGGCGTCCCCTTGACGCCGTAAATAAAAAAAGCGGGATTCGCATTGTTTATACAGCATGCAGGTAATATTAATGACAACATAATGTCATGGCATTTATTTATATGTTACGATCGCAACAATAAAAGAGGTTTGGTTAACATGAATTCGAATCAGGAAGTAATCCGGCGCCTTTCCCGTTACCGGAATGTCATGCGGAAAATGAAGGCGCTCGGATTGGTGAAGGTGTTCTCGGATAATCTCGCCGACGCCATAGGCGTTTCTCCTTCGTTGGTGCGCAAAGACTTTTCCATGTTTAACCTTTCCGGCAACAAGCGTGGCGGGTATCGGATTGATGATCTTGTCGCGAAGCTGAACGTCCTGCTCGGAAAGGATAAGAAACAGAAGATTGTCATTATCGGCTGCGGGAAGCTGGGGCAGGCGCTGATGAACCATAACGGGTTTCCGCGTGTCGGAATCCGGGTGGTTGCCGGCTTTGATTCCGATCCGGCGGTGCTCGATCCTGATGCGCCCATTCCGATTCTGCACGTAAAAGATATCAAGGAGTTTGTTAATGATAACGAAATCCGGGTGGCGGCCCTGACCGTTCCGGAGCCGGCGGCGCAGGGAATGATCGACACGCTTCGTAAAACCTGCTGCAAAGGCGTGATCAACTTTGCGCCGATCTCCCTGAAAAGCGCCGAAGACTTTTTGGTTCATAACATCAATATCGAACAGGAGATTGAAAATCTGTTCTATAACATTCACTTCTCGGAAACCCATCCGCCCCGGGGTGGGCAATAAGTTGTGACTGCTTCATTTGTGGTTCGGACGACGGGTCGGTTTCTTCTTCTAGCATCTGCAGATTCCGGCTTGGTTTGGTCGTGTTTTTTGGGCATGGTCTCTGTTTCAAAGTTTATTGGGGGAATCCATGGCGGGTTTAAACAATCTGGTTGCGGATGGTGCAAAGCTGAAGGCTCCGAGCCTGAAGAGCGCGGCAGTCGGCGGATTTACAAACAAAGAGTTGATGGAGGATGCGCGCTCTTCTCTTTCGGGAAACTGGGGGGTGGCAATTCTTGGTATGCTGCTTTTCTGGGTGCTTCTCGCCAGTTTTATGGTTTTTGTGGTGTCTTCCATTGTTTTTGTGAGTGCTTCATCCGCAGTCGATACGGAGGCATTTGTTAAAAAGGCCGTTTCGCTGTATCCGCTTATTCAGCCGATCCAGTTAATTCTTGCGGGGCCGGTCATGGTGGGCGTTTCGGCGTTTTTTCTGAGTATTACCCAAGAAGGGGCGGCCAGTGTCGAAGCACTATTCGCAGGTTTCAGGCGGTTCTGGCGTTCGCTGGCGCTCTATTTTTTCTACACGCTGTTTGTTGGTCTTTGGTCCCTTCTTTTAATTATTCCCGGAATTATTGCCCAGTTTCGTTATGCCATGGCATTTTATGTCATGGCCGAAGATGAAGATTGCGGTCCGCTTGAAGCGTTGCGGCGCAGCAAAGAGATGATGGGCGGCAATAAATGGAAGTTTTTCTGTCTGCATTGGCGTTTTATCGGGTGGGCGCTGTTGTGTTCTATTCTTCCGGTCGGCTATTTCTGGCTGGTTCCTTACATGCAGACTTCATTCGCGAAATTCTATGATGATGTCAGTTAGGCGTCAGGCACCAGACAAGAGACATTGGGTAGCTGGGGTGTCCTTGGTGCGGTCCGGCCTGATCACTTAACAACTTTAATCACCTAAACACTTGAGATCTGAAACTGCATGACTATTGGAACATTTGAACTATTGGGGAAAGATCCGTCGAGCCATGCGCGACGTGGACGTTTTCATACGGCCCATGGAACGGTAGAGACGCCGGTTTTTATGCCGGTCGGTACGCAGGCCACCGTGAAGTGCATGACGCCGCGTGAAATGCATGAAATCGATTGTGAAATCCTGCTGGGAAATACCTACCATCTGAATGACCGTCCGGGGCCGGACCTGGTTGAGCGCATGGGCGGGCTGCACCGGTTCATGGGCTGGGACCGCGCCATTCTGACCGACAGTGGTGGCTATCAGGTATTCAGCCTGGGCAGTATGAACAAGATTACGGACGAGGGTGTCGCCTTTCGTTCGCACACCGACGGCCGGAAGCATTTTATCGGGCCGAAGGAGTCGATGGAGATCCAGCGTAAGCTCGGGTCGGATATCGCGATGGTTTTTGACGAATGCCCGCCGTATCCGTGCGATAAGGATTACGCTTGCAAAGCGGTACGCCGGACCCTAGATTGGGCGGCTATTTGCAGGGAAGCGCCCCGGGCGGAAGGCCAGTTATTCTTCGGCATTGCGCAGGGTAGTGTTTTTCCGGATTTGCGCGAGGAGTGTGCCAGGGCGCTGGTCGAGATGGATTTTGACGGCTATGCAATTGGCGGCGTGAGTGTCGGAGAGCCGGACGAGCTGATTCTGCGGGGAGTGGACGATACGGTTCATCATCTGCCGGAGGAAAAGCCCAGATACCTGATGGGCGTGGGAGAGATGGCCCAGATGGTGGAGTCGGTGGCGCGCGGAGTGGATATGTTTGACTGCGTTATGCCGACCCGGCAGGCGCGCAACGGAACGGTATCCACGCGGCGTGGTCGCTACCCTGTGAAGGCGGCGGTCTATAAGGAGGACACGCGGCCGCTGGAGGAGGGGTGCACCTGTTATGCATGCCGGAACTTCACGCGCGCCTACGTGCGTCATCTGCTGAATGTGGGTGAAATTCTCGGACTGCGGCTGGTGACGATGCACAATCTGCATTGCTACCTGGATTTTATGAGAGATATGAGGAAGTCGATAGAGGAGGGGACGTTCGAGGTATTCCGCTCGGAGTTTCATGCCGGCTATCGCGTGATTTGTGAGGAACATACGATAAACGTGAAGGAGAGCTAGATGTATCTATTGCCTTTAACCATCGCCCAGGCGGCGACCGAAACGACAGGATCTGGAGGCGGAGGTTCGCCATACCAGTTCCCGGTTATGATGATTATTCTTTTTGCGATCATGTATTTCCTGATGATTCGTCCGCAGAAGCGTCGTGAAAAAGAGCGCAAGGAGATGATTGCCAACATCAAGAGCGGCTGTCGTGTGATGCTGACGAGCGGGATTATAGGAAACGTGACGACCGTAAAGGAAAACACGCTGATTGTCCGCATTGCTGAAAACACCAAGATTGAAGTGGTTCGCTCTGCAATTTCCCAGATTCTGGAAACAGGCGAAACACCGGCTGATATTGAACCGACTAAGTAGTGAAGTAGAAAGGTCTGCCTGTTATGGATAAAAACAAACTTTGGAAATGGCTGTTGCTGGGCTTTCTTCTGCTGTGGTCAATTACGTTGGTCACGCCGCCGGTAAGCGTTAAGGACGAAAACGGCAAGGTTATCAAGCCCGGCAAGATCAAGCTGGGTCTTGACCTGCAGGGCGGTTCCAGCTTCGTCGTTGAAGTGGACGAAGTGGACGTTAAGCAGAAGATGATCGAAAGCGACGAGAAGATTAATTCCGAAAAGGATATCTCTGCGTCCATGCTGAAAGAAAAGATCAGCAACGTGCAGGACAGCGCGGTTGAAATGATTCGCAATCGTATCGACGTGCTGGGAACGACCGAACCGGAAATCTATCCGGAAGGCGAAAAGCGCATTGTCGTTCGTCTGCCGGGCGCCGATAAGGCCACCCGCGATGAAGCCCGCATGATGATCATGCGCGACGGCGTGCTGAGCTTTAAACTGGTTGCCAGCGAAAGCTCGGTCTGGGTGCGCGAGCTGATCAATGCCGGTACGATCCCGACCGGATTCAACTATGCCGGCGAAGACGGACAAGGGCCGTTCTTTATCCGTGACCACGAAAGCTATCCCGGAGAGTTGGACCGCGAATACTACACAAGCCTGAAAACGCTGGGTGACAAGTACGCTGACTTTATGCTGATGGCCGATCGCCACTCCGACGGTTCCACCATCTACCGTCCGGTTTATGTCGAACGTCGCCTCCAGCTGGGCGGAAATACCATCGAAAATGCGCTGGTAACCTCTGACCCGATGAGCGGCTATCCTGAAATCTCTCTCGAGTTCAACGACGAAGGCCGGACTGATTTCGGCAAGGTCACGGAAGCGAATGTAAATCGTCGTCTCGCGATTATTCTCGATGATACGCTCTACTCTGCTCCGAATATTACCGAGCCGATTCTGGGTGGACGTGCCAGCATCTCCGGTGCATTTTCCAATCAGGAAGCCCGTCGTCTGGTGAATGTCCTGCGCGCCGGCGCCCTGCCGGGGCGTGTTTATATTGTCGAAGAGCGTACGGTGGACCCGACCCTTGGTAAGGACTCCATTTCCAGCGGTATCCGGGCCATTATCTATGGCGGTATTGCCGTGCTGGTCTTCATGGGAGTCTACTATCTGGTGCCCGGCATGATTGCGAACTTCTCGCTCATCTTTGTGCTGCTCCTCCTTCCGCTGGGTATGATGCTTTCAGCGGGCTTTCTGGGGGCGGCAACCGGATCGCTCGAAGGCGGTGAAGTCGGCCTTCCGACGCTCACGCTTTACGGTATTGCCGGTATCGTGCTGACCATCGGGATGGCGGTGGACGCGAACGTGCTGACCTTTGAACGTATGCGTGAAGAGTGGAAGGTAGGAAAATCAATCTCCGGCTCCATTAACGCCGGTTACAACAAGGCTTTCAGTACCATTCTCGACGCGAACGTGACCACGCTGCTGACGGCGATCATCCTGTTCTGGAAAGGATCCGGTGCGATCCGCGGTTTTGCGGTAACACTCAGTGCCGGTATTCTGGTCAGTATGTTTATTGTTCTGATCATTACCCGACTGTTCTTCAACACGATGGCCGACGGCGGCATGCTCAAGTCCGTGAAGATGATGGCGATTCCTTTCCTCCAGAACGCGAACTTTGATTTTGTCAGCAAGCGTCGTATCGCGGCGGGTCTGTCGTTGGTGCTGATCATCGGTTCGTGGGTCAACTTCTTCATCAAGGGGCAGGATAATTTCGGGGTCGACTTTACCGGTGGTTCTGTAATGACCTTTGAGTTTTCCGAAAAGCAGGATCTGGATGTCGTCCGTGCGGCTCTTTCCGATGCGGGATTTTCCTCGGCTAATGTGGCTTATCAGTCCGGCCTGGAATCCAAGGACGGCCAGAATGCGGAATTCCTTGAAATCAAGGTGGGCGCCTCCGGCGATGAAGCCACTCCGGCGCTGACTGCGATTGAAAATCTGCCGGGCAGCTATGAAAACATTAAGAATGACAGTGTTGGATCACAGATTGGCAAGGAGCTTCAGCGCAAGGGGATCTCTGCGATTATCTGGTCGCTGATCGGGATCATTATCTACATTTCGATCCGCTTTGAGTTCGCGTTTGCGATGGGAGCGATCGTGGCGCTGGCGCATGACGTGCTCATTACGATCGGTCTGTACTGCGCCTTCGGGCGCGATCTGAGCATGCCGATCATTGCGGCTCTGCTGACCATTGTCGGTTACTCCGTGAATGACACGATCGTGGTGTTCGACCGTATCCGTGAGGATCTGAAGCTGGTCAAGGGCAAGTCCTACAAGGAAATTGCCAACCTGTCCATCAATCAGACGCTGAGTCGTACGTTCCTGACGTCGTTCACGACACTGCTTACAGTCATTATGCTGCTGTTTGTCGGTGGTGGTGCCGTGTTTGATTTTGCTCTGGCGCTGCTGATCGGTATTGTGGTCGGTACCTATTCGTCCATCTTTGTGGCGACTCCGGTTGTGCTGCTCTGGCACAAGGAGGAAAAGGTTCAGTAGACGTCGAGCATTTTGACGGCTATAACAGCGGGCGTCCCGGAAATGGGGCGCCTTGCTTTTTTTACAGGATTTAATGGTACGTGATGAATCGAGATAAAAACCTGAGAAGAGATGCTGCAGAGGCATTGCGATGTCCGGTCATGAAACTGCTTCTTTCTCGTGTCGTTCAGGCGAATCTGCCACCGGACTGCCATGAAAACCGCACGCGGCTCGGTATGCTGGCCGGGTGGACGAGTGTCGTGCTCAGCGTGGTGCTGGCATCCGTTAAGGGTTGGCTTGGTCTGGTTTCGGGCAGCGCTTCCATGCTGGCTGATGCCACCAACAATCTGACGGATGTCGGAAGCAGTCTGGTGATTGCTCTGGGGTTTCAATGGTCTCGAAAGCCGCGCGATGAAAAGCATCCGTTCGGACACGGGCGCATTGAGGCCGTCGCCACGCTGGTTCTTGCCATTGCGTTGATTCTGGTCGGGGTAGAGGTCGCGCAGTCGGGGATATCGAGGCTGGTCCATCCGAAACCGATCGAGGCGCCGGGGTGGATTCTTGTAACGGTCGGCCTCTCGATTCTTGTTAAATCGTGGATGGCTGTTTTTGCGAGGGGGCTTGCCCGGTTAACCCGTTCACACGCGCTTGAGGCCGATGCGTGGAATCACACCTTTGATATTATCTGCACGTTGATGGTCGTGGTTGCGCTGATTTGTTCCCGCTTCGGCTGGGGCGCACTCGATGGATGGATGGCCATCGGCGTGGCTCTTTTTATCCTGTATACGGGCATCACCTATGCACGTGAAGCCATTGATCATCTGCTGGGAGAAAAGCCTAATCCGATGACGCTTCGTCGGATTTATTCCACGGTAATCGAGGTGGAAGGTGTGATGGGTGCGCATGATATTATGGTACATCAGTATGGTGATGTGTACATGGTATCACTGCATGTTGAAGTGGATGCAAACCTCAGTCTGGTAGAGGCGCATCGCATTTCCGAGGAGGCTGAGGCCGCGGTTGAACAGCAGCTTGGATGGCGCGCGGTGGCCCATGTGGATCCGGTGGACCGCTCTCATGTGCTGTTTGAGGAGTTGAGTCATGTGCTCAAGGCGTTTGTTGCATCGGAGGCTCGATTGGTGGATGTGCACGATTTGCGCGCCGAAGGGATGGATCCTCCGTATCGAATCTCTTTTGATCTTGTAACGGACATGGATACCGTTCGGCGGGAGTATGATGAGATTTATAGTTCGGGCATCGCGATGCTCAATCATGCATTTTCCGGACGCGTTGACGAGGTTGAAATAGGGATCGAGGCCGTGGTTGAAAGTGCGCCGATGTCGCGACGGGTCGTGCATCTGGGTCGGGATGAGACTGTTTCCTGATTGATGTATTTTCAATGGGTAAAAGGTTGTATTGCTATTTGCCTCCCTTTCCGATGCTGTTATGATTCTGCTTCAGGTTAAAGCAAAGTACGTACAGGAGAGTTAAAATGGATATGCTCGGCAATGTAGATTGGGTTGCAGACCTCGTTCCCGGACTGGAGTCCCAGCTGGACCAGTTTGTTGTTTCAACAGATGAAGTGGATGAAGAACTGATTGAGGTTTTTGTCGAAGAGCTGAAGCGGCTGACCGGTGAGCTTCAGGACGGCATGGCGTCCGGGGATGAAGAGCTGGTTCGTCAGGCGGCGCATTCCATCAAGGGAATGGGCGGGACGATCGGTCTTCCTGAAATTTCCGTTCTGGGACTCACGATCGAAAACTTTGCAAAAGCCGGCCGCCTTGATGAAAGTCGACCTTTGGTGAGCGCTCTTGCTGACTGGGTGACGACTCTCGCGTAGGAGGTTGCATGAAATCCAAGGATCAGGTGGTCCGAACCGACCCGACCCTCTCCCGTTTTTCCCAGTCGCTCGCTGGCAAGGTGCTGGTCGTAGACGATGAGCTTCCGAATCGGTTGTATCTGCGGAAGCTGCTGGAAGCCAGAGGGTGCGAGGTCTTCGATACCGAAGGGGGTGTTGAGGCGCTTGAGCTGGTATCGCAGAAGGCGATGGATCTGATTCTTGTTGATGTCATGATGCCGCATATGGACGGCTTCGAGCTGTGCGGACGCCTGCGCGAAGAGCCGCATGCCGCCCGCATTCCTATTATCATGGTCACGGCAAAGTCCAAGATAGAAGATATTGAAATGGGCTTTGAGCTTGGCGCAATGGATTATATCCGGAAGCCGTTTAATCCGCGTGAACTGGTACTTCGAGTCGGCAATGCTCTTGCTCTCAAGAGAAGCAGCGATGAGTTGACCATCTGGAATAATCGCGTTTCCCGCGATTTGGAGTTGGCCGGCGCGATCCAGCGCTCTCTGTTCTCCGAGGTGCCGCACTTTTCCCACCGATTTGAAGTGCGGATTGCTTATCGGACCTGTCTTGCCGTGGGGGGGGACGCTTTTGACATCATTTCACTGCCGAACGGAATGCACTGTGTTTATGTGGCGGATGTTTCCGGGCATGGCGTGGCACCGGCTATGATTTCTGCTCTCTTGAAGGCGACCGCTAATGAAATGATTTCCCGGTATGCCGAAAAGGGACCTGCGGAGGTCTGTAATGCTCTTAATGTTGTGATTCGTCGCCGTATCGATAATCCCGCCTACTTTGCTACTATGTTTATCGCGATTCATGATCCGGAAACGCTGGAGTGGCGGTGTATGAACTGCGGCCATCCTGATCCGGTGATCGTGCGCAATAATGAGATCGGGGATTCGTCCATTTTCAGTAAAGGCGGCGGTGCTCCGCTGGGTTTCCCATTCGGTTCAGAGCGGCCATATTCTGTTGCTGATGAAGTGGTATTCAAAGATGACGGTAATGCATTTCTTCTTTTATATACCGATGGGTTGGTGGAGGCACGCCATCGGGCGACACTCAAGGATTGTGCCGGACAAATGGCAGAACATTATCGACGGGTCGTTCGAGATCCCTCCGCGCCGGATAAATCAGATGAGCTGCTGCGGGTGCTTGAGTCCGAGGGATATGATCTGTCTGCGGATGACTGCACGGCGATCTCTATCCATATGCTTGATCCCGTTAAAATTGTGATTGAGCAGTATGTACCGAGAAATATTTATCTGGTTTCGGATGTTGCAAAGCAGGCGGAGTCCGCGGTTATGGCCAAGGGGATCGGTGCCAATACGGCGGCAATGCTGCGATTGCTGATCATGGAACTAGGAGCGAATCTGGTGGATCATGCAGGGCTGGCCGAAGATGATTCTTTCTGGATTCAGTTGCGAGTGGATGAAAATGTATGCCAGTTGGTGATTGAGGATCAGGGCGCTGAGTGGGAGCTTGAGGAGGCTCTGAGTCGGGAGCTGGATGAGGCCTACATGGGCGAGCGGGGGCGGGGCATCGCAATCACCAATGCGATTGCAAACCGGATTGAACGCTATCGCGTTGAACATAACAATCTGACCTATTGCACTATTATCGACGAAGGGGGAGGCGATGAATGAGTCGATCTATCGAGCACGTCGTGAAATGTTCAATACCATGGAAATTCCGGTTTCCAAGGCGGATATCAAGATCCTGAAATGGAAGCAGCGATCTCGCATCGTATTCTGGGAATCGATGCTGAAAAGCCTGTTCGTCGTCAAACGAACTCTGGACATAATTGTGAGTCTTGTCGCATTGGTGATTTTATCACCCCTCATGCTGCTTGCCTGCATCCTGATTATTGCTGAAGATGGTTTTCCTGTTATTTTTTCACAAAAGCGCGTCGGACTTGATGGAAGTGAATTTTACATCCTGAAGTTCCGTACTATGTGCCGGAATGCCGAGCAGATGAAGGCCGAACTGATGAGGCAGAATGAATCGTCGGGTTCGGTAACGTTTAAAATTAAGAAAGATCCCCGAGTGCTACGATGCGGTCGGTTCCTTCGGCGCTTCAGTATTGATGAAATCCCCCAGTTTCTGAATGTGCTTTTGGGCGATCTTTCGGTCGTGGGGCCGCGTCCTCCGCTTCCGGAAGAGGTGAAACACTATTCGCTTTCCGACCGGAAACGGTTGCATGTGAAACCGGGGATTACCTGTATATGGCAGATCAGCGGCCGGGCGGATATTCCGTTTGACGGACAGGTCAGTCTGGACATGCAGTATATAAAAAGCCAGGGCTTCCTGACGGATCTGTTAATCGTGTTGAAAACTATTCCTGCGGTTCTTTTTGGTCGCGGGGCATATTAAAGGGAGATGGAAATGATTGATTGCACCAAGCAGGATGGGATCGGAGTTGTTCGGGTGGGGGGCGCCATGACGGCCGCTACCGTGGACAGCTTCCGGGAACAGCTGGCTGACTGGCAGGAGCGCGAGCCGGAGGTGAAAAACTTTGTAGTGGATCTGGAATCCGTCGATTTTATGGATTCTGCCGGACTCGGGACTCTGATTGCCGCGTTGAAGCGTATTTCTGAACGAGGTGGCGACATGAAGATTGCCTGTCTTCAGAAAAAACCACGAATGGTTTTCGAAATTACCAGAGCACACAAGGTTTTTGAGATTTACAACAGCACGGAAGATGCTGTGCGGGCATTTGCCTGAGACTTGGCCGGTCATGATTGCAGTTCTGAATACATCCTGCCACTGTGTCTGGGCGGAGGCCATCGGTGGACCCCCGTGGTCCCTGCTGCCGATTGCCAATCGGCCTCTTGTGGACTATTGGCTGGAAATGTGTTCCGACCTGAAATTGGATCTCGTTCAGGTCATGCTGGGAGAAGATGCGAAGCAGGTAGAGGATTATATCGGCGACGGCAAAAGGTGGAATCTACGCATTGAATATGCTTTTGCCCGCACCGGAGAGGCCCCTTGCGATTATCTCTGCTCTATTCGAACGCGTTGGAGTGATGGGTTGCTCTATTTCGGCTATCCCTTTTTTATCCGCCGGCGGCAGGCTTTTCGTATCGAAGGATTGAACGGTCTGAGGCCGACCTGCTATCGAATTGATCACGATCCCGTGTTTATTTTTGCGCGAGGAAAGGATGAGGCGGATGCGCTTCTGCTCGGAGAGGCCGGGTCGCATTCCGGTCTGGAAAGTGTTCACGCCCAGCCATGGATTATTAAGGACATCCATTCGTACTATGACCTGAATATGAAAATGGTTGCCGGCGAATTTACCCGCTATACAACGGCTGGTTTTTCATCCGGTGACCGGAGTTCGGTGGGATACAACGTCCATACACCGCCATCGAGTCATCTTCAGGCGCCGATCCTGATTGCGGATGACTGTCGTTTCGGGCCGATGACGACGGTGGGCCCGAATGCAGTTGTCGCAAATCATGTGATTGTCGATTCAAACAGCGAGTTGATTGACTGTCTGGTGCTTTCGGATACCTACATTGGCCGTAATCTCGATATTCATGGAAAAATCGTCGCCGGCAACCGTGTGATCAGCCCGGATGACGGTACTGTGATTGAAATTGATGATTCCTGGCTGGTTGCCCGGAACAGGCCTCAGATGAGGGCTGAGGATATCGTTCGTTGCACGATTCTTTGGTTTGTGGCACTTGCCGTGGTTTTGATTCAATTGATCCCGTTTTGGGTGATCTATCCGCTCGTCCGGATCAGCCGCATTGCCCGGTTTGAACGACTCACTTTTCATGATCCCCGGACCGGATATATCCGCCTTCCGATCCTGTGTAAGCGCAGGAATGTACGCTCTCCTCTGTTCAGCGCATTCAAGGCGTTGTCGCTGGACCGTTTTCCTCTGCTGGTCCTGGTTGTGCGGGGCCGGTTGTTTTTGTGCGGGCAGCCGCCGATGCGACACCCTGAAGATGATGAGATGATCAAGCAATTGCCGGAATACTATCCCGGCGTTTTCTGTTATCAGGATTATAACAAGGAGTCCGATCGACTGGTCGATTCGTTATGGTATGCTCATATCCGTTCGCTTTACGAAGATTTGAAGATTCTGGCCAAATCGCTTCTTTCACGTTTCCTTCGGGGCGGCCGCTGATCGGATTTATAGTATGCTGAAAAAACGCTGGAATATTCAAACCTCTGACGAATCGTCGTGCGCACGTATGGCTGAACTGGCCGACCTTCCGCGTCCGCTGCTTCAGATGCTGGTCCGGCGCGGCTTGGCCGATGCCGTCGAACTTCAAACCTTCATCGAGCCGCGGTTGGCGGATCTGGATGATCCGTTTCTGCTTCCTTGTATGCAGACGGCAGTGGACCGTATCTGGGAGGCCATTCATGCGAATCAGCGGATTGTTGTTTTCGGTGATTATGATGTCGATGGCGTAACGGCGTCCGCCGTTATGATCCGGATTCTGCGGGCGCTGAAGGCGGATGTGCAGGGTTTTGTTCCTGATCGACTGGACGAAGGATACGGACTTTCCGCAGATTCCGTTGAGCGTTGTTTGACGGAGCTGAGTCCGGCGCTGATTATTACCGTGGATTGCGGTACAAACTCGGTGCCCTGCGTTGCATCCATTCAGCATCAGGGCGTCGATGTGATTGTAACCGACCATCATGAACCCGAAGAAATCACGGCCGACGCATTTGCCCTGATCAATCCGAAGCTCGGGCCGACGCTTTCGCATCTTTCCGGGGTGGGAGTTGCTTTCAAGGTGGCCCATGCACTGGTGAAACAGGGCCGGGATCTCGAATATGAAGCTGCGATGAAAATTGATCTTCGGCATTTGCTGGATCTTGTGGCTCTCGGAACGGTTGCCGATATTGTGCCATTGGTGGGCGAAAACCGGATTATTGTACGCCATGGCCTTCTGCAGCTGGCTTCGACCCGATGGGCCGGCATGGCGGCTCTCATTGATGTGGCCGCCATTCGAGGTGAGCTGAATGCCGGTCACCTTGGTTTTCAAATCGGTCCGCGCATTAATGCCGCCGGCCGGATCGGTGAACCGATGCAGGCGCTGCGCTTGCTAACGACCGATGATGCGCTGGAAGCGCGAAATATCGCCAAGTTGCTTGATCGTAATAATCGCGAACGGCGCGATATTGAGCACAAAATGGCTGAAGAGGCTTTTGCGGAAATTGATGCCTATTATGATCCGGATCGGCATTTTGGTCTGGTGGTTGCACGCGAAGGATGGCATCCCGGTGTGGTGGGGATTGTGGCATCGCGGGTTTCGCGGCATTATAACCGTCCGGCAATCATCATGGGCATTGATGACGACGGCAGCGCCCGTGGATCGTGCCGGGGAATAGAGTCCTTTGATCTGCTTGCAGGTCTGCAGGAGTGCGAGCAGTATCTTACTAAATTCGGAGGGCATCGAATGGCTGCCGGTCTGGAAGTCTGTTCCGGTGAATTGAATGCGTTTAAAAAGGCATTCAACCATGCTGCATCTGTTGCTCTTCGGGATATTGATCTTGCCCCCGTCCTGTGTATTGATGCCGTGCTTTCGGCGGAGGATGTGAACTGGGCATTTTATGATGCCCTGCGCCATTTGCGTCCGTTCGGGCAGGAGAATCCGGAGCCGGTCTGGGCTCTGATGGGGGTCTGCGTGGCCGGGGCGCCGCGCGTTGTCGGTAAGCAGCATCTTAAGCTGTATCTTAATGCCGGCGATCGGCAGCTCGATGCGATTGCTTTTAACTATCCGTTGAAGTCGTTGCCGGCCGGTTTGATTGATGTGGCATTTACGCTCAAGAAAAACAGCTGGAACGGGGATGATGCGCTCCAGCTTCAGGTGGTGGATATTCGACCGTCTCAGCGCTGAGGTCATTAAATACGGATCAGTCCCGTGGCCAATGGACCTGCCTGTTTCAGCCATGCGGTTTCCGTGGCGCGCATCTTTTTCCGTTTATAGTCGGTGTCATCTTCGGCCCCGCTCAGATGGTCAAAGCCGTGGGCAAGATAGAGTGCCAGCTCATAGTCGATTCCATCGTGTTCTGGCCCTATTTGTACGGCGCGGTCGACATTGATTACCAGATCGCCGCTCCAGGTGTCTTCCTCGCCGGGAATCGGTTCATAACGAAAGCTGATAACGTCCGTCGGGCGGTTCTTCCCGAAATATTCCCGATTAGTCCGGGTGATGCCGTCGTCATCGACCAAAACAATACATACCTCGCTCCATGCGTGGGGCGTGGTTGTTTCCTCGAGCTGTTTTCCCAGCCAATCAGCCAGCTGTTTTAGCTTTGGGAGGGCTATCCGATGATTTGTCTGCTGGTTTTGAACGCTTGTTTTCATGATCTTTCGGGTATGGGATCCGTCCATGCAACATGTTGGACAGAGAGAAGATGAAGGACTGTTTAACTACCTTGATTTCCGCCATGGTCAGGTTGGCATAATCCATCTGGCCATCCCTGATTTTCATGGCAAAGATATCATCGAGTAGATTGGATATTTTCTGCGGGGTCGGCTTTTCAATGGAGCGAGATGCCGCTTCTGACGCATCCGCCAGTGAAAGAATGGCCATTTCGGGGGAGACCGCCGGGGCGCCGCCGTAGCGGAAATCGCTCTCATTAATCAGATCGGCCATGTTGGTGGTTCCGTCGCCGGCCTGCTGTTTGGCCTTGTGGTAAAAGAATGAGATCAGGCCGTTCCCGTGGTGCTGTTCAATCGCGTCGAGGATCGGTTTCGGCAGTTTATGTCTTTTGGCCAGCGTGAGACCTTCCTTGACGTGCGAGGAAATTACCAGCGCGCTCATGTGCGGAGATAGTTCGTCGTGGGGATTTTCTTTGTGCTGGATGTTTTCCGTGAAGAATTCCGGTTTCGCCATTTTTCCGATGTCATGATAGTAGGCGCAAACACGTATCAGCAATGGGTTGGCTCCGATTGCTTCCGCTGCATTTTGGGCAAGTGTGGCAACCATCAGGGAATGGTGGTAGGTGCCCGGAGCCTGAATCGCCATTTTCTGGAGCAGCGGATGTCCCATGTCGGAAAGTTCAAGCAGCGTGATATCGGTAGTAATCTTAAAGATTTTCTCAAAAAGGGGGATCAGCAGAATGGTGAGAATCGCTGATATGGCGCCGGAGGAGACGGCGGCTCCCAGCTGCCACAGTACATTTGAAAGAAGCTGTTCATGCAGCATGACGCCAAGCAGTACATACAGCATCTTGACGACGCAGATCCAAAGTCCGGCCCGAAACAGGCTGGAGCGTCGGTGTACATTCCGGGCGGAGCTTGCGGAGGTGATCGTGACCACCATGCCCAGCATGAACACGGGAAATGAATGTCCCAGCAGGACGGCCGTTGCGGAACTGCACCAGAATCCCAGTCCGATAGCGGCGTTGCTGCCCACCAGAATGCCGGCCAGCAGAACTGACAGTGCAAATGGAATTATATAGGGAATGAGTTCAAAAGTGAGCGGCGTATGCTTGGTGGAGAGATAGGCAAGGAGTCCGGCGGTTCCAAGAGGAATCAGGGACAGGGTGATCAGGAGCAGGAGTTTATCCACTTGTCGGACGAGGTTGCCGCTGCCGACCCGCAGGATAACCACCGAGGCGATGAGTCCAACAAGCAGAAGAACGGCGTTGCCCGCGATTTCAAGGATCTGCTCTGTTGCCGCCCGGCTTTCCTGAATTTTTGTATTATGTTCCTGAAGTAACAGCAGTTTCTGGGCATCGGCAATGTCGCCGGGAGACGCCAGCGAGTCACCTTTTGAATAGGATTCAATGGTCGGAGGAACGGCCGCAATTGCTTTCTGGCGCAGACTTTCCGTGGCATCCGCATCATATTCCAGGTTCGGTTTGACCACCGAAGTAAGAAGTTTACTGATAAGGCCTCGTTGCGTTTGGTTTGTGAAACGCGCGGAAATTGTCTGAACCGCTTCCTGTTGGGACTTGATGTTTGCGAGACTTTCATTCCGTGCCTGCGTCTCGGTATCCGACTTGATGGTCAGTGCCCGGTTCGGGTTTCCCTCGGCAAAATTATCGCGGGTCTTGTCGGCAATGATGCCTAGCGACATGACTTCTTTAAGCCTGCCGCTCAAGGCTTCGCGGGTCAGCGCAATCGAGTTGGATGGAAACGCCTGAATAAATCCGGCGGCATCGAGATCGAACCCAAGTAAAACATCGTTAAGCGAGGCAATCTGATGCTCCGTTTCCTCTTCCGTTGCGGTTGCAACCTGTTCCAGCCTGTCAAAAACAGTTTGGACTTGTTTAACGGCCCGCTTTTCCGGTTGGGTGGCGAGGCTGAAGATCAGGGGAACGCCGGCGGCGGCCTGATCCTGGGCGAGGGCGGTGAGGCTCAGGTTTTCGCACTGGAAATCGACCAGCGCCTCTATGCTGGCCGGAAAAACATCGCCCATCTGGTATGACACCTTGGTGACAATGCCGCGGCCGAAGAACAGCCACGTGACCAATAGCCATAGGATAACGCCCATGCCAATAGCTTTATAGGGGATGTCTCGCCGGCGCTTGACCTCGGTCTTACGCTCGGCAATGCCCTTCTGTTTTTTCTTAGAAATCTTCTTCTTCATGGTGGACTCCGTTGGGTGTCTCAGGAATTCCGCTTGGCCTGATAGGCTTCGATGACCTTTTGGACAAGCGGATGCCGTACCACATCGCGTTCCGTGAGCGAGATTATCTCCAAACCGTGAATGTTCTGCAGGATGGACTGGGCTTCTTTCAGTCCGGATGCACTGCGCCCCGGCAGGTCGATCTGCGTCAGGTCGCCGGTAATGGCGCATTTTGAGTCGAAGCCAAGTCGGGTGAGAAACATCAACATTTGCGGCGGCGTCGTGTTCTGGGCTTCGTCAAGAATAACAAACGCATGGTTAAGTGTGCGTCCTCGCATGTAGGCCAGCGGCGCGACTTCAATAATGCCGCGTTCCAGATAACTCTCGATGGTTTCCGCCGGCAGCATGTCATAGAGGGCATCGTAGAGCGGACGGAGGTAAGGGGCCACCTTTTGCTGCATGTCGCCCGGCAGGAATCCCAGATTTTCGCCGGCCTCAATGGCTGGGCGGGTAAGGATGATGCGGCTGATCTCTTCCTTAATAAGAGAAGAGACGGCCATGGCCATCGCGAGATAGGTCTTGCCGGTTCCGGCCGGGCCGATCCCGAAGGTGATCGTGCTTTTCAGCATGGCATCGAGATAAATCTGTTGCCCAAGGGTTTTAGGAAACACGGACGGTTTTCTGGCCCCGACATCGATCCGTATGCTGGCCAGTTTCTCAAACACATCGATTTCCCCCTGTTCGAACGCTTCGTAAGCATAGCTGACGGCCTGGTTGTCGATTCGGGTGCGATTTCGGGTTTTTCGCAAATCATTGATAAATTTGATCAGTGGCACGGCTTGTTCATCCGGCCCCTGCAGGTTGATGGTCAGATCGCGCGCAAGCAACTCCAGTCCAAAGCGGCTGTGAATGCGGTCTGCAAGCTGTTCCAGCAAGGGCGTAATCTCTCTTGCTTCGCTGGCGTTATCAAAATGGATGGTATGTGAGTTCATGAGTAAATGGATGCGGACAGGGATGAGGGCGTGGTTGTTCGCGACAATCTTCGGCCCTAAGAGGACGAGAGCTGACTTGGAGTCCGAATCTTCATAACCGGAAGTTAATGGGAATGTACGGAGCGCGTCAACTGGTAATACGGGAGAAGAGTCTCTCAGATTTTTGGCAATATTTACTCAGAGAGCTGTCTTGGTATGTAATATGCTATGTATATGGAAAGTTTGAGCGAACTCAGTCTGTCAGATAGAACGATCGCACGTACGCAACTGGAGACGCGTGTATATATAAAGATACAGACAAACTGATCGGAAAAACTTTTTACGCAGCGTGTTCGCGGCGGGCGTGTATCCGAAATCCACCCCGGTGGATGCGGAGCTAAGATTACCCCGGCGGCAGCCGGTTCGGTGAACAGCATAGTTTTTAGCATTGGCTAGGGATGAATCGACAGGGAATGTCGCGGTCAGCGGTCCCTTGCTGAATACCCCTTCTTCCTTCTAGCCAATGCACTTATCTTTCCAGTAAGCCCCGCATCGGGGGTTTTTTTATCAAAAATGCCTATTGGGACTCGATTTCAATAGGCGTTTTTGTTGTCAAAATCGAAAAATAGAGGCCAAAAAAACTTTCCTTTCAGGCGGGTTCTGGGAATATTTCGAACTTTTACCGGGGGACCCGGGTGGAGAAATCCAAAACAGCAAATAATTTTGTAATTTTATTAATTAAGGGAAGCTAACCAAGGAGCAGCTCAGATGAGTAAGAAAATGGTAACCATTGATGGTAATACCGCGGCAGCGCATATCGCGTATGCTTTTTCCGATGTTGCAGCCATCTATCCGATCACACCTTCCTCCAACATGGGTGAATATTCGGAAGATTGGGCCTGTCAGGGAAAGAAAAACCTCTTCGGCAAACCGGTCGATGTGGTTGAAATGCAGTCCGAAGCCGGTGCTGCAGGTGCAGTTCACGGTTCACTGAGCGCAGGTGCGCTAACTACGACCTTCACTGCATCGCAGGGGCTTCTGCTGATGATCCCGAACATGTACAAGATCGCCGGCGAAATGCTGCCGACCGTTTTCCATGTTTCCGCCCGTTCGCTGGCGGCTCAGTCGCTCTCGATCTTCGGGGACCATCAGGACGTAATGTCCGTGCGTAACACCGGATTCGCCATGATGTCGGCCAACTCCATTCAGGAAACGATGGACCTCGCGGTTGTATCACACCTCGCTACCCTCAAGGGTCAGGTTCCGTTTCTCAACTTCTTCGATGGCTTCCGTACTTCACACGAACTGCAGAAGGTTGAATGGATCGATTACGCAGACGTCAATGAACTCGTTGAACCCGAATATATCGAACGTTTCCGCGATCGCGCCCTGCGTCCGGACAAGCCGTACCTCAAGGTTGCTGCGCAGAACCCGGATGTATACTTCCAGGGGCGTGAAACCAGCAACAAGTACTACGATGCCCTGCCGGAAATCGTTCAGGAATACATGGACAAGTTTGCTGCCAAGTTCGGTCGCAAGTACAACCTGTTCGACTATGTCGGCACCGCTGATGCTGAAAAGGTTGTTATCGCTATGGGGTCTGCCTGCGACACCATCGAACAGACCATCGAAAAGCTCAATGCCAACGGTGAAAAGCTCGGTCTTGTTAAGGTTCGCCTCTATCGTCCGTTCTCTGCAAAGGCGTTTGCTTCCTGCATTCCGGAATCGGCGAAGAAGATCATTGTTCTCGACCGCACCAAGGAACCGGGCGCCATCGGCGAACCGCTGTACCTCGACGTGGTTGCTGCATTGGAAGGCCGTAACTGCAAGATCATCGGCGGCCGTTATGGTCTCTCCTCCAAGGAGTTCACGCCTGCTATGGTCAAGGCGGTTTACGACCATGCCGATAACGGCGCATGGCATGGTTTCACGGTCGGTATCAACGACGACGTGACCAACCTCTCCATTCCGGTTGGCAAGAGCCTGAATATTGAGCCTGCCGATGTGAAAAGCTCCGTATTCTGGGGCTTCGGTTCCGACGGTACGGTTGGTGCGTGTAAGAACACCATTAAGATTATCGGCGACAACACCGATATGACGGCTCAGGCTTACTTCGTATACGACTCCAAAAAGTCGGGCGGGGTAACGATTTCGCACCTGCGCTTCGGTGACAGCTCGGTCAACTATCCGTACCTCATCGACCATGCCGGTTATGTGGCCTGCCATAACGTGTCCTACATCGGTCGCTACGACATGCTCAGCGCGATCAAGGAAGGCGGCACGTTCGTGCTCAACTCGGAAATCCCGACCTCGGAAGTGTTCAATCACCTCACGAAGGAAGAGCAACAGATCATTATTGATCGCAAGATTAACTTCTACAACGTCAACGCGCTGAAAATCGCGATGGAAGTCGGTCTGGGCGGCCGTATTAACACCGTCATGCAGACGGTTTACTTCAAACTCTCCGGTGTTCTTCCGGAAGATGCAGCTATTCAGCTCATTAAGGACTATGCCAAGAAGACCTTCGAGAAGAAGGGTATGGACATTGTTGAAATGAACTGGAAGGCCATTGATGCCGCCGTTTCGGCCATCGAAAAGGTTGAAGTTCCGAGCACCATCACTGAATCCTATGTCCTGCCCGACCTGCTTCCGGCTGATGCCTGCGGTTTCATGAAGGGTGTAATTGGCCCGGTTATGACCCTCAAGGGCGACGATGTTCCGGTTTCGAAGATGACCTTCGACGGTTCGTTGCCGACGGGTACGACCAAGATTGAAAAGCGCTGCATCGGACCGCGTGTTCCGAAATGGCTGAGCGAAAACTGTATTCAGTGTAACCAGTGTGTAATGGCTTGTCCGCACGCGGTTATCCGTGCGAAGCAGATCGAGCCGGCTGAGCTTTCCGGTGCTCCGGAAACCTTCAAGACCGTGAAGTCCAAGACCAAGAATGACAAGGATCTTGACTATAAGATCCAGGTTTATGTCGAAGACTGCACCGGTTGCGGCGTTTGTGTTGAAACTTGCCCGGCTAAGACCAAGGCACTGGAATTCACCACCCTCGAAGACGAAAAGGTTGCCGGCGAAGTGGAAAACACCTACTTCTTCGACGATCTTCCGGACAACATCCTGGACGGCGCCAACGAGTCCACCGTGAAGGGGCTGCAGTTCAAGAAGCCGTTGTTTGAGTTCTCCGGCGCCTGTGCAGGTTGTGGTGAAACTCCGTACGTGAAGCTCGTCACCCAGATCTGCGGTGAGCACATGGTTGTGGCCAATGCCACCGGTTGCTCCTCGATCTATGGCGGTACTTTCCCGACCATCCCGTATGCCAAGACCAAAGAAGGTCGCGGTCCTTCCTGGGCAAACTCGCTGTTCGAAGACAACGCAGAATACGGTCTCGGATTCCGTCTTGCCGTAGACAACAACCGTGCGCTGCTGCGTCAGGCTGTTGCCAAGCTGCTGGACCTCGGAACGACGGCTGATCTGACGGCTGCCCTGAATAAGGCGGTTGAAGTATGTGCCGACAATGTGATCACCGACGAAGCGGTTGCTGCTCAAAACGCAGTCAAGCTGCTGCTGCCTTCCGCGCTGGCTGAAGCTTCTGCTGAAGCGGCTCCGGCTGTTCGTAAGGTCATCGAGCTGCAGGATTACTTCGTAGACAAGGCGGTCTGGATCTTCGGTGGTGACGGCTGGGCCTATGACATCGGCTACGGCGGCCTTGACCACGTGGTTGCGTCCGGCAAGAACGTAAATATTCTGGTTCTCGATACCGAAGTATACTCCAACACCGGCGGTCAGGCTTCCAAGTCTACTCCGATCGGTGCGGTAGCGAAGTTCGCAACCAACGGTATGCGTGCCGGTAAGAAGAACCTCGGCTTCATGTGTATGAGCTACGGCAATGTTTATGTTGCTCAGATCTCCATGGGTGCCAACCGCATGCAGACACAGAAGGCGTTCCAGGAAGCGGTTGCCTACAACGGTCCGTCCATCATCATTGCATACGCTCCGTGTATTGCACACGGCATCAACATGATGCAGACGCAGACCATCGCGAAGAATGCGGTGGAATGCGGTTACTGGCCGCTGTATCGCTTCAACCCGCAGGGTGAAGAAGGTAAGAAGTTTGTCTGGGAAGCCAAGGATCCGACCGGCGACTTCCAGGCCTTCATCCGTAACGAACGTCGTTATACGACGCTCCTGAAGACTGCTCCGAAGGAAGCGGAAGAGCTCTTCAAGCTGGCAGAGGAAGATTGCAAGAAGCGCATGGCCTTCATGAAGGCTGTTGGTCCGCTGATGTAAGATCATCTGCGATGCAAATCAAAAAGCCCGTCCTCGTGACGGGCTTTTTTCGTGTATGGCTCCGGTGCATTGAGCCGGAGATGGAGGAGATCCGACCGGTCGAATGGATCCGGCCGGTATATCAGCACTCGTTAAAATTCGCGCCGGACCAGATATTCCGCGATGGAGCGGAGGGCGTTGGTGTTTCGGGACAGCGTGTTCAGTAGGGCGATGGCATCGTTGGTAAGTTCCCTGACCTTTTTCCGGGCGTTGTCCATTCCGTGTACGGCGGGGTAGGTCATCTTATGGTGCTCCTGGTCGGCTCCCGCATGCTTTCCAAGCACTTCGTCCGTCGAGGTTTCATCAAGGATGTCATCCTCAATCTGGAAGGCCATGCCGATTTTTTCGCCGAAGATTGTCAGGCTTTCGAGTTCCTGACCGTCGGCGCCGGCGGCGATCGTGCCCATGCGAACGGCGGCACGGATCAGGATGGCGGTTTTATTCATGTGAATGAATTCAATAAGATCGGCGTTGGGCTCTTTTCCTTCTGCGGCAAGGTCTTCCACCTGACCGGCGATTACTCCCTGTGAGCCGGCTGCACGGGCCAGTTCCAGTGACAGTTTTGAATTTCCATATTCAGCGAGAATCTGGAAGGCATGAATCATAAGGGCGTCGCCTGCCAGAACGGCATTTGCTTCGCCATACTTGATGTGACAGGTCGGCATGCCGCGACGCAGGTCGTCGTCATCCATGCAGGGCAGGTCGTCGTGGATCAGGGTTGAACAGTGGAACAGTTCAAGCGCCACGGCCGGCATGAGCACTTCCGCTGCCGGCTTATCGAATACTTCGGCGGCTGCAATGCAAAGGATCGGACGGATTCGTTTGCCGCCATTCAGAACGCAGTAACGCATGGCTTCATGCAGCAAGGAAGGACGGGTCAGTTCGGTCGGAAGACAGTCTTTAAGGGCGAGGTCAACGAGAAACTGTTTTTCTTTGAGGTATTGCGTGATGTCGGGCATGGAAAACTTTCATTCATGGTTAGCTGAAGGGGCATCCGCCTCCGGAACATCCTGTTCCTGCCATCCCGCTGGTCGGGCAGGCGCCGGATGAGCAGGGATTACTCTTTGGGGCCGACGAGGCTGCGCTGAATACAGAAAACTGTTTTACCACCTGCTTTGATCCGCATTTTTCGCAGGAGATTTTCGTATCAGCATTCGGTACGAGCTGCTCAAATTCAGCTCCGCATTTTTTGCACACGTATTCAAATATCGGCATGGTATTCCCTTCAGTCAGTCCGGCTGTGTATAAGGGAATTCCAGCGGCATGGAAACAGGAAATCCTGCCGAACTAAAAAGGATCTTTGGTACGGATGTTTTATCGCGCCGGATGGACCCGTTATTGTACGCAGCTGTAAAGGCCGCCGGTGTAGCCGTCGATCGTTGCGGTCAGCTCATAAAGGCGGAGCTCCCGAAGAGTGACATCCTCTCCATCGGTCCGGGCGACGGCGATTTCATGTTTCAGGCGGAGGCGTTCGAAATAGAGGCGGTTGATTTCGTCGAGAATATCCATTCTCAGTTGGGTGGTGAGTTTGGTTCGGTTATCGATGTCATCTTCGTAGCTGTTCCAGATCAGCTCGCCCATGTCCCACGTCAGTGAAATACCCCAGTCGTTCGGACCTTCCGCATAATAGTATCCGGAACTGGTGAAGCTGGAACCGATGGTTTTGTCGTAATCGACGCTGAGTTTTGGTAGAAGGGCCCGGTATTTTAGCCGTTTTCTCCATGCCTCCGTCTTGTCCGGATGCACGGAGTTATAGCGCATGGCCGATTCCTGCACCTCATGAATGGTCGGCTCGCCCTGCATGAGTTCCGGCATTGCAATGTCCGATGCCTGTTGCCGGTCGGCAACCTTTTGCTGGGTAAAAAGTCCCTGATCGCAGGCAACATAGAGCGCGCCGGTGTCATTGATCTCCACCCAGTTGATATTCGAAGAGGAGAGTCCTGCGTACAGGGATGTGGACTGTTTATCGGAAACATTCATCTTATACAGGCCGGACTCGTTAACTACATACAGATGATTTTCATCGAGAGCAAACTGCGCGATGCAGTAGGTGTCCGATTGGTCCGTGCTACCGGCGCTGAAGTGTTCCCAGGTTTCTCCGCGGTTATCGGATCGGTAAATTCCCCTGTTTGTTGCCAGCCACAGGCGCGAGGGCGTCATGGCGTCTACGATCATTCGCTGAGGAATAAGGCCGTCATCTGTTCCGGTGCTGCGTGTGACGAAGATTCTTTTGGGTCCCGTTTCCGGGCGGTAGGAATAGACGCCGCTGTCGGCCGCGATATACAGGTCCATGCCAGCGGACAAGATGGAGTGGATGGAATCGTTACGCAGCCCGGAAACCGGTTGCCAGTTCAGAATCTTGCTATCCGATGAGTACAGGCCATCGCTGGTGCCGATAAACAATCGGCCGGTGTGTTCGGCAATGCACTGGATCAACTCGTCGCTTCGCGCTGAGTAGATGCGGTTGGCGGCGCCTTCTATAAAGTAGGCATTGCGCGTCCCTGCGAGGTAAATGGCCGGATGCTCTGCATGGGTGATAAACAGGTCGGATATCTGTTCATCCTTGAGCACAAGTGCCTTTTGAAACCCATTTGAATCTGGTGTGTTTACATACAGGGTATTTTCAGAGGCGACTGCAATGAAATCGGCTCTTGCGGCGGAAAGTTCGATACGTTGAATTCGGGCACCGGGAAGTCCATCGATTTTATGGAAGAGCATGTCTGCCTGACCGTTTGGGGATGCGATGAGTATGGAACCCAGTGCAATCGATATTGTTAAGATATGCTTGTTTATATTTGCCATTATTTTTCCTTTTTAATGTTCAATTGTTATTCATTATCATGAAGGAAGAGAGAGGCGGATTTAAGATTTAGGACCACGGGTTAAGTTAGGTTTTGGCGCATAGCTCCTCAGATGAGAAGGTAAAGGAGTTATGAAA
>JAFGVP010000006.1 GCA_016937945.1 Pontiellaceae bacterium
CGGGAACCGGCGACAGCCGCACGCTGGTCGTGGATGCCTGCCGGGCCGCCGCAGCACAGTATCCGGATATTGACTGGAGTGTCTATGATGGCGATGGCGACGGGGTGATTGATTCGCTATGGATCATTTTTGCGGGTACATCAGAGTCGTCGGGCAAATTTTATGAGGACGCCATACATCCAGAATCGCAGTTATGGGCGCATAGCTGGAGTGTGTATCCGCGTCAGGAGATTGCAGACGGAATATCAGTGGGGCCCTTCATCATGCTCCCGGAAAACAGCGGCATGGAGGTCGTTTGCCATGAATACGGCCATGCTCTGGGTGCTATAGATCTGTATGCGTATCAGGAGGGGAACCTTTCCCCATTCAGCTGGGCCCTGATGAACACCTCTCAGTCCGGATTCCCGCTGCTCATGCTTCCGTCTTCCATGGATCCTTATCATCTGGACGGGTGGGGCTGGCTGCATCCCTATTCCATCACGAATCCGGCAGATACGGCGACGGTGGAATTGTATCAGGCGGGAAACGGTCTGGATCTTCCGTCGGGAACCTATCGCTCCGCCCGGATCCGTCTGGAAGATCAGCCGATTCCCTTGCCGGTCGCTCCTCCTTCGGACCACGAAATCTGCTGGTGGGGCGGAAAGGATAACTATCTTCTGGTAGAACTGGCTCCGACGAATACCTTTTTTATTTCCGGTGCCAATGCCGTTCTTTCCTTTCAGATGACCTATGACATTGAGCTGGACTGGGATTATCTGGATTGCATGCTGATCACAAGTCCTGATGAACAACGCTGGACGACCAATACGGTGTCGTATACCGGAACAAGTTCGAATTTTCCCGACTATCATGTGGAAACGATTGAGCTTGGCGATTATGCAGGGCAGTATTTCCGGTACAAATTCCTTTACAGGACGGACTCAAATACATTGGAGGAGGGGCCGTTTATCGGCGAAATCATTCTGGAGGAGGGCGGGGAATCCGATGTGCGGCGGTGGTCGGCCGAGGACCCGCAGGGGATGCAGACCGACTGGCGGACCACGAACGGATCCCGTATGGTGCCGCACTATTACTACCTGCAGTGGCGGAACACAGGGGAAGATGGCGGGTATGATCAGGGACTTGGGTATGCGTCGAATTTTGCCGGCCGGGCGACCTCTGGGCTGTTGACCTGGTATGTTAATGAGCTTTATACCGACAACGAGGCTCCCGACTACCTGGCAGACTATCCGTCCTATGGTGCCAAAGGGATGGCCATGCTGGTGGATGCTCATCCCTCCGTCTTTTTCTACACAAATGCGTTCGAGGGGTACCCCTGCACCAATGCACTGGCATATTATAATAATTCCTTTCTGAGCCGGGATATTGCATTTGGACTGCGGGACACATTCCCGTTTGCTGATGGAATAAACGGTGGGCTGGCCGGGCGCCCGTTCTTTACGGATTGCCGGAATTACGGGGCTGGCGTAGAGTATAGCTACCTTAATCCAGCATCGGTTCCGCCTCAGTTTGAATGGTCTGCCCGCTCGTTTGACGGCAGCGTGGTGACCCCTTCAAAAAATGCGTATGGCTGTCGGGCACCCGGGATGCCTGCCCAGTCTGAGATTCATCGGGTCTGGCTGGATCGGGGGAGATATAATCACGAATTTGAGTTCGTCTCGCTGCCCGGAGGCGCCGGTAATCCTCTGGACGTCGGGGGGGAGTATGGCTGGAATTTTGAAGTGATCGAAGATAAGGGGACCTCCGCCGTTGTGCGCATCTGGAACAGTCATTACCACGCGCCTTATCCCGTGTTGGTAGATTGTTTCGGGGCGGGAGGCTCGTGGCCGGCCGATGATTTCCTTGCGGCACCGGAATCGAATACCGTCGTACAGATTGCGGCGGATGCCTATCACCATATCGAGAAGCTGCTATGCAATGGCGTTGAGATTCCGGAGGCGGTTGGTCTTCGGGAGTATGAGCTGGCCATGGGCGCGGTCATCTCCAATTCATCCGTGTATGCCTTTTTCAGTGCGGATCTTGTCGATGGAAGCCGAATTCCGCAACAGTGGTTTGTGAATCAGGGGATACCGTTGACGCCCGATGTGCTTGGTTCTGACTATGATGGCGACGGTATCAGCAACGAAGATGAATACCAGTCCGGGACACGGGCCAATGATGCGGAGTCCGGCTTGAAGCTGGCACTCTCACCATCCGCCGGCGGAGTATCTCTGGGCTGGCAGAGCGAGTGGGGCCGCTGGTATGAGCTGGATGTTTCCACCAACCTGTTGACCGATCCGTTCCGGCGGGTGATAGGGCCGCTTCCGGGGGAATATGATTTCATGAATCAGGAAATGCCCCTGTCTGAAGACGGAGTCGGGTTTTACCGGGTCCGTGCTGTACCGGACGAGTGACGGGGATGGAGCCGGCGGGGGCTCACTCCTCTTTCAAGGTATCGAACCATTCCTTGCAGGCAAATATGGATGGGAAAAATCCGCCGGTATGCGTGGCGGATGGAAGCGGATCGATCAGCTGAACGAGATTGCTTGATGCTCCGGCATTCAGAAAGGCATTGACCGCTACAACCGAGTTTGAATAAGGGACGATGTCATCGGATGCACAGTGATAAAAGTGTGTCGGAGCGGTCGGAACCCAGTCCCGATAGGTGTCATTTTTCCGCAATGCTGCCACAAACGGATCATTCGTATTTCCGATGGCATTACTGATAAAGGCGTCGGTCAGGATTTCGGCCGGAACGGTCGGAAGCTGCGCGCTGATTTCAGAGCCGTAATGGCTGCCGTCAAAAAGAGAAGGAAGGCTGTCGGCATAGGGCGGCTTGAAAAAGTCGTCGCAGGTTCCAAAATGATAGACTGAATTCAGGCCGAGGATGCTGTAGGGGACATAGGCCGGGAAGTTATAGGCCTGACCGGAAAAGATTAGAGGTTGCATCGTGCCGGAGAGGTCATGCGGGCCGGCCATCGGGGCGGAGGCGGCGAGGGGGAATTCCTTTGCGTGGAAGGTTTCCAGTTCCCGCTGGAGGGCCAGAGTGGCGTGACCGCCCTGCGAGTAGCCGGCGATAAAGAGTCGGCCGTTAGGCTGCGGTAGGGGAGCCGTTTTCATAAACTGCAGGACGGCCCGTAGCATATCGACGGAAGCGACGGCTTCGGAGCGTGCGTGCAGATACGGATGCAGGCCGGGCGAGGTATTTCCCATGCCGGGATAGTCGGGCATCGAGACTGCATATCCGCCGGTTGCAAAAATCATTCCGGAATTAACATCCGCAGTTGTGCGGCCTTCTGAGGGGGCAATCTGATCGGCGCACAAGGTTCCATGCTGAAGCGATATCATGGGAACCCGGGCAGGAGGCTCGGGAAAGGATGATCCGGGCACTTTCGTTGGGACCAGCAGCAATCCGGAGGCAAGATCCGAGAGGTTCCGATGGTCGAAGGTTTCATACACAACAGCGATCATCGCTACCGGATAGTGGACCTGATTGGTGTCGAGTCCATAGTACCGAAAAATAGATGTCAGATTGGTAGGCGAAACATAACCTATGAAGGTAGTACTTTCCAGCCGCCCTCGTTCTGCATGGCGAACTTGGTAAAACGTTTGGGGAGCTTCGGCGTATGCGGACCAGTTGGTTGTCGAAGATGGCCAAAGATCAACTTCTCCGGCGGCAACCCAGTTGCTTGTCATTAAGTCGGTGTTTTTCTGAAGGCCGAATCCGTCCCGGTTTGTTGCTGTGGTTTCAGACCATTCGAGTTGCACGATTCCGTTGGTTGAATCGACCGTGCATTGAGTAAACTCTGCCGCAGGAGCCTTTCCGGCCAGCATGGCGAGGAAGTTTATAAAGAATATATGTCCTGTTTTCATCTTCTCATAGTTGCACGGATACACCGGTTGGAACGAGGAAAAGGATATAGGAACTGATCCGGAAAAATCGGATCAAATCCGGGTAAATCCCCGAAATCCCCCTATACGGAGTCGTATATTTTTCGTATTTACGGCTTGAATGAGAGGGAGATGCACCTAATATGACCCGCTCATTCATGGGAGAGGTATGTCTTGACCGAGTGGTTGAAACTTTTCCCTGAACGAATAACATGAACAAAAGGTCAGGGCGCGCGTGTGCCCGCTTTATAATATGGAAACAGCAACCAACAACATGGGCGCCGACGACGCAGCCATGGAAGCAATGTACGACGAAACCCTCAAGAACTTTACCGAAGGGTCCATCGTCACCGGTAAAATCCTCAGTGTCCACGATGGCGACGTGCTCATCGACATTGGATACAAGTCCGAAGGTATCGTTCCCGTACAGGAATTCAAGGATCTCGACGAAGATCCCATCGGACAGGAAGTCGAAGTATTCCTCGAGCAGCTGGAAGACCGTGACGGTATGATCGTCATCAGTAAGCGTCGTGCAGAACAGCAGCGCGCATGGGACTATGTGGTTAACGAATGTGAAGAAGGCAGCCTCGTTGAAGGTACCATCAAGAACGTTGTCAAGGGCGGCTTCATCGTCGACGTCGGCGTGGACGCATTCCTGCCGGGTTCCCAGCTTGACGTTGTTCCGGTTCGTAATCCCGACGAACACCTCGGCAAGACCTATCAGTTCCGCATCCTCAAGATTAACCTTGAGCGCAAAAATATCGTCGTATCCCGCCGCGAACTCATTGAAGAGTCCCGCCGCGAATCCCGTCGCAAGATTCTTGCGGAAATTCAGGTTGGTCAGGTTCGTGCCGGTCAGGTCAAGAACATCACCGATTTCGGTGCATTCGTTGATCTCGACGGCATCGACGGCCTGCTGCATGTCACTGACATGACCTGGGGGCGCATCAACCATCCTTCCGAATTGCTGAAGGTTGGCGACGAAATCAGCGTGATGATCCTCGAAATCGACCTCGAGAAGGAGCGTATCAGCCTCGGCCTCAAGCAGACCATGGAAAATCCGTGGGAAGAAATCGAAGCCCGCTATCCGATCGGCGCCCGTGTACACGGTAAGGTAGTCAACCTTGCTCCGTACGGCGCGTTTGTTGAGCTCGAAGAAGGCGTTGAAGGTCTGGTTCACGTTTCTGAAATGTCCTGGACCAAGCGTATCCAGCGTGCCGCTGACGTACTGAATGTCGGCGACGAAGTGGACGCAGTTGTTCTGAACGTCAGCACCGAGGACAAGAAGATCTCCCTCGGTATGCGTCAGACCGAAGAAAACCCGTGGGAAGTTGTTGCCGGTAAGTATCCGATCGGATCGTTGGTTACCGGTAAGGTTCGCAACTTCACCTCCTACGGCGCATTCGTTGAGCTCGAAGAAGGCGTTGACGGAATGATTCACGTGTCCGACATGTCCTGGACCCGCAAGGTCAACCATCCGTCCGAAGTCCTCAAGAAGGGCGACGAAGTGGAAACCGTTGTACTCGAAATCGATGCCACCAACCAGCGCATCAGCCTCGGTCTCAAGCAGGCTCAGGATGATCCATGGTCCGGCATTGTTGATCGCTACCCGATCGGCGCCAAGGTTTCCGGTATCGTCACCAAGATCTCCTCCTTCGGTGCATTCGTTGAAATCGAAGAAGGTATCGACGGTCTGGTTCACATCAGCCAGATTTCCGACGAACACGTTGAGCGCGTTAAGGATGTCCTGAACGTTGGCGACAGCATTGAAGCCCGCGTTGTGAAGGTTGATCCGGTCGAACACCGCATCGGACTGAGCGTCAAGGCCGCCAAGGTTGACGACGATCACTTCGAAGTACAGGACGACATGCTCGAAGGGCTACAGCCCGGTTCCGAGCTCGTCGACCTCGGCTCTGCATTCGACAGCGCCTTCGGTGATGCCCTCGAAGAGTGGCACCCCGGCGACAAGAAGTAGTTTCAACTGCTTCAATGAAAAGCCTGCCCGGATTCGGGCAGGTTTTTTTGTGACTTTCGCGCGCAGGTATGGCTAAATGCGCGCTTTCTTTCCGGGACTGTTTCTCGCGCAACGATGCAAGGAAATACAATTTGCATCCATTGCGGCTTTCGCGAAGCGGGCGTGATAATGATTCCCGAGAATTGATAGGTATGGATATGAACATTGAAGAACAACTCGATTTCCTCTCGGCGCGTGCGGTCGATTTCATCAACCGCGACGACATGAAGAAGAAACTGGAAAAGGCCCAGTCCGAAGGCCGCGGCCTGCGGATTAAATACGGCGCCGATCCGTCCGCTCCGGACATCCATCTCGGCCATGTGGTCGGACTCAATAAACTGCGCGAATTTCAGGAAGCCGGCCATACTGTCGTTTTCATTATCGGCGACTTTACCGGCATGATCGGCGACCCGTCCGGGAAATCGGCAACGCGTCCGGCGCTTTCCCGGGAGCAGGTTGCGAAAAACGCCGAAAGCTACAAGCAACAGGTTTTCAAAATTCTTGATCCGGAGAAGACCGAAGTCCGCTTTAATTCCGAATGGCTCGGCGAAATGAAGTTTGAGGATGTGATCCGCCTGACGGCCCACGTGACGGTTGCTCAGCTGCTGGCCCGCGACGACTTTTCCAAGCGCTATTCGGAAAACCGACCGATTTCGCTGGTTGAATTTCTCTACCCGCTGGTGCAGGCCTATGACTCCGTCATGGTGAAAGCCGATCTTGAACTCGGCGGAACCGACCAGCTCTTTAACCTGCTGCTCGGCCGTGAGCTCCAGAAAATCATGGGGCAGGAGCCGCAGTGCGTTATGACGCTTCCGCTGATCGAAGGTCTCGACGGTGTGAACAAGATGAGCAAGAGCCTGAACAACTATGTCGGCGTCGATGAAACTCCGCGCGATATGTACGGCAAGCTCATGAGCGTGCCGGACGACCTGATGTGGAAATATTTTGAATACATTCTCTGCTGGCCGGCAGACAAGGTGAAGGAGACCCATGCCAGGGTCGCCGGTGGCGAACTGCATCCGCGCGCCGTCAAGGACATGCTGGGGCAGGAAGTGGTTGCCCGCTTTATCGGCGAAGATGAAGCGAAGGCGGCCTCGGAGGAATTTACGCGCATCTTTGCGAAGGGCGATCTGCCGGATGAGATTCCGGAAGTAAAGGTTCCCGCCGGCGTGGAGATGATCGGTCTGTTGAACCTGATGGTGCTGGCCAAGCTGGCCAACAGCAACGGCGAGGCCCGCCGTTTGATCAAGCAGGGGGCCGTGAAGATCAATGATGAAAAAATCAGCGATGAACGCGCAGAGATTAAACCGGAAGACGGCATGATTATCCGTTCCGGCAAGCGCGGCTTCGCGAAAGTAGTAATAGGTTAAATAAATTCTCACGCAAAGACGCATAGTAAGCGTGAGACCATTTATATTTTAGCAGGAGGTTTAGTAATGGCCGGACATAGTAAGTGGGCAAACATCAAACATCGTAAAGGCAAGGCCGACGCTGCACGAGGTAAGGTTTTCAGCAAGATTGCCAAGGAAATCATCGTGGCGGCATCAGCCGGAGGCGGCAATGTGGATGACAACATCCAGTTGCGGGCATTGGTTCAGAAGGCCAAGGGCGTTTCCATGCCGAAAGACAATATCGAGCGCGCCATCAAGAAGGGCACCGGCGAGCTCGAAGGCGGTCAGTTGACAGAGGGCTCCTACGAATGTTACGCCGCCGGCGGCATTGCCGTGGTGATCAAGGTCCTGACCGACAACAAGAACCGTTCGGCTTCCGAAGTCCGTCATGCCATGAGCAAGGCCGGCACCGAGCTGGCGACGCCCGGTTCCGTCAGCCGCATGTTCCAGCGTAAGGGCCAGATCTTCATCGACAAGGACAAGTCCGATGAGGAAACCCTGATGGAAGTGGCACTCGAAGCGGGGGCTGAAGACCTGAAGACCGATGGCGAACAGTTTGAAATCATCACCGATCCGAATGATTTTGATACGGTTTCGGAAGCGATTACCAACGCCGGCATTCCGATGGATGAGGAGTCGCAGATTACCATGATTCCCGACATGGTTACGGAAGTAACCGATGTGGCGCAGGCGCAGCAGATCATGAAGTTCGTTGATGCGCTGGAAGCGCTCGACGATGTTCAGGATGTCTACACCAACTTTGACATCTCCGACGAAATCGCCGCCCAGCTGGACGCGGAATAGCATTAGTTCCGATTCGGAATGCATAAAGCGGCTCGTTTGCGGGCCGCTTTTCTGTTTTCCCTGTGGAACGTTATGCGGCGCCAGTCCTTGATTCTTCTTTTCCGGCGGTATTCATGAGAAGAGCGTCTGTTTCTAAAGGCACTTCAAAGTAAACCTGAAAGGTGGTTCCTTCGTTCGGGGTGCTGTCGATGGTGATCCATCCGTTATGTTGCTGGGCAATGCCGTGAATCACGTAGAGTCCGAGGCCGGTGCCTTTTTCCGGCCCCTTGGTGGTATAAAACGGTTCGAACAAACGGGATTGAATTTCCTTCGGGATGCCTATTCCGGTATCTGAGACGCTGAGGCAGACAAAGCGCCCTGGACGGGCCTGGGCAATGTCCGCTACAGTATTTGCGTCGAAATCGTAATTTTTTGTGGCAATGGATAGCGTTCCGCCGTTTGACATGGCGTCGCGTGCATTCACGCAGAGGTTCATGACCACCTGTGTCATTTGGATCCGGTCGGTCTGGATCGTATAGAGTGCGGACTCAAGCTGCAGTTCGAATTGGATGTTTCTACCCAGCAGGCGTTTAAGCATTTTGCTCTCTTCATGAATCAGGTCGTTAAGTTGCTGCGGAGCATATTCAGTGCTTTGCTTCCGGCTGAAAGACAAAAGCTGCTTGGTCAGGCGGGAGCCGTTTTTGGCGGCCTTTTTGATTTCCTCAATATCGCTGCACAACTCCGGTCGATCCTGAAGTTCGGTCATCAGCAGAGCGCTGAACCCAAGAATGGTTTGCAGGACATCGTTGAAGTCATGAGCAACCCCGCTGGCGAGCTGACCGACGGCTTCCATCTTCTGGGCCTGACGATACTGTTCTTCCAGTCGAAGTTCCTGAGTAATGTTCCGTTTGACGGCAACATAATGCGTAATATTTCCCTCATCATCGAAAATAGGGGTAATCGATGCTTTTTCCGTATAAAGGGAGCCATCTTTCCGCAGGTTTTCAAACCGGCCTTCCGTCTTCGCCGGGAATGGCTTCATGCAGTGCGAAGGCGGTCAGCATGTTTTCAAAGAGATGTTGGTATTCCGCTTCGCTCTGCCGGATCTTCCGGGTTTGCCGCATGACCTGATGGCGGAGGAATCGCACTAAAAAAAGGGACAACACGGCAATGCCGCTGACGATGCCAAGCGAGATCAGGAACCAAATGGGGATCGCGTCCTTCGGTTCCCTCAGTCCAAGCCAACGATTCCCCGTTTTATGGTAGAACGAGTTTTCATCATATTTCCAGCGTATCGGGTCGATTGTAAAGCCCTGTGGAGTGTCGTCTACATCAAAAAAGTTCAGCGGATGCATGGGAAATACGCCCATGCGAACATTTCGCATTTCGTCGGACGTCGCCCATGCAGTGCAGGTAAGAAAATAAATAATGTAATCAAAAGCCGGATTTTAATTGTCACGCTGGATAAGCATTAAATGCGCCCAATCTCAGTGTAAGCGCTACTAATTCATAAATATCGAAAATGCGGAGTCGACAGGAGTGAGCGAAGGCTTCGGCGAGCCGGTTTCCGGTCTCTCGTTTTTTAATTCAAATTAAGTATACAGCCCTGCGGGTTAGGGCTATATAGCGCTGAATATTCAATGCAGGAGCCGAATGAGCCCGACCCTCTGTGCCGATGTGGTATGCCGCCGCGTCGGCCTTAATAGAATCGATGATTTGTTAGCCCTTGAGGATGCTTGCTTTCCGACCGATCGGGCCAAGCGACGTAATCTGCGCCGCCTGCTGCTCTCCCCCAGCGCCTATTGCGTCGCGGCTTATCTGCGGGGGGATGTGGTCGGCAGCATGGTTGTTCTTTTCAGAAGCAATTCGGGGGTGGCGCGGGTTTATTCGCTGGCGGTTTCTCATGCGGCGCGCGGATTGGGGATCGGCCGGCGCATGATGGCGGGTGCAGAGCGCGAGGCACGCCGGCGCGGATGCGACCGCATGCGACTGGAAGTGCGTATGGACAATATTCCGGCCATCCGCCTGTATGAAAGTCTGGGCTTTGTGGATACGCAGGTTCTGCCGGGCTACTATGAAGATGAGTCACATGCTTTTGTAATGCGTAAGGAGTTGGGCTAGTTCATGTCTAAGCAGTTCATTGTTGTCGATAGAATCGAGGATTGGGGACCGTTTTTCCCCAGCGAAAATCTGATTTCGGCGGAGCAGTATCTCGGATCCGATCCGTCTCCCGAGCTGCCGGCGCAGGTAATCAATCTGTGTCGTGACTATAAATATCTGGGCAAGGGCTATTACTGCTCGCTGCTGGCCGAGGCGCGCGGAGACCGGGTGATTCCCTCGGTTCGCACGATTAATGACCTGAGCCGGCGCCGCATGTACACCCTCGGGCTTTCGGCACTGGAAAAGCTGGTGAAGAATAAAAAGACCCATCAGGGAAAATCCGAACTGACCGCCTACGAATTCCGGATCTATTTTGGTACAACCGTGGTGGAAGAGCTTCAGGGGCTTGCCCGCCAGCTGTTTGAAATCTTTCCGTGCCCGATTCTGAACGTCGGTTTTAAACGGGTGGAACAGACCTGGGCGATTGAAAGCGTCAAGCCGCTCTCGATTCACCAGCTGTCCGACACCGGGCAGGACGAGTTTGCTGCCGCGCTTGATCAGTTCAGCCGCAAGGTATGGCGCCGGCCGCGCCGCAAGAAGCGTTATGCCTACGACCTGGCCATGCTTGTTGATCCGAACGAAGCATTACCGCCCAGCTGTAAAAAGGCGCTGGATAATTTTGTGCAGGCGGGCCGGCAGATCGGCATTGATACGGAAATCATCGGCAAGAAGGATTATCCGCGCCTGACGGAATATGACGCGCTTTTCATCCGCGAAACCACGGCGGTGGACCACCATACCTACCAGTTTGCGCAAAAGGCCGAATTTGCCCACATGCCGGTGATCGACGATCCCAATTCCATCCTGAAATGCGCGAACAAAGTTTACCTGGCCGAACTGCTCCGCGAGAATGAACTGGCGACGCCGCGCACCGAAATCCTTTATCGCGATCAGGGCGCCGCGCTGGAACGCGCTGCCGACCTGCTCGGGTTTCCGCTGGTCCTGAAAATTCCCGACGGATCCTTTTCGCGGGGCGTACACAAAGCCTCGAATATGGTGGAATTAAAGGATCGGGCCCGGGAGCTGTTCCAGTCGTCCGTACTCGTGCTGGCGCAGGAGTTTATGTACACGGATTTTGACTGGCGGGTCGGGGTGCTCGGCGGGCGTCCGCTGTTTGCCTGTAAATACTTCATGTCAGCCGGCCATTGGCAGATCTACAACCATTCGGCCAAGAGTTCTGCACGGTCCGGCGGTTTTGAAACGATGGCGATTGAGCAGGCGCCGGCGGAAGCAATCAAGCTGGCGGTCAAGGCCTGCGGGCTGATTGGAAACGGATTATACGGCGTGGATATCAAGCAAAGCGGCGATCGTTTTTCTGTAATCGAAATCAACGACAATCCCAATATTGACGCCGGCGTCGAGGACCTTCACCTTGGCAAACTTTGTTACCTGCGCGTGATGGAACACTTCTACAGCGAGATGGAGCGGTTCCGCTACGGAGCCCGATAATTCTGTCGGCGCTTTTGTGGAAAGTCTTTGGATTGTATTTACGGATGTTGCGCCCATGTGCTATTTCCGGAAGATCGTTTCATAATCAAGGGAAAGGGAGAGAAAAATGAGTAAGGTATTGTTCGAAAATGCTGACAAAAAAGTGCCGGCAGCAATTTGTGGAATTCTTCTGGGATCCTTTGGTGTCCATAAGTTTATTCTGGGCTACACCAAGGAAGGAATCATTATGCTGGCCGTTACGCTGGTCACCTGCGGGGTTGGTGCATCCATTATGGGTATCATCGGCCTGGTAGAAGGAATCCTCTACCTGACCAAATCGGATGAAGAATTTGTTTCCACCTACGGCAACGGCGAAAAGGGCTGGTTCTAAAAGGCTCTCCGAAGCGCTTTAGAGCATATTTCTTTTTAGGCAGGCGAGCCGCCTGCGATACGTACCGCCGCCGGCCCGGCGGCTTTGAAAAATTAAAGCGAACATGCTCCGGATCGCGATAAAACCCTCATGCATTTTCATGCAATGAGGGTTTTTTGCGTTGGGTGCGATTGGTCCGGATCAACTTTTCCGCGGCGGTTTCGGCAACTGCTCAATGTTGCCGCGGGCAAAATCCTCGAAGGCGCTGAGGCCGGCTTTGGCGCCTTCGCCCATCGCGACGATGATCTGCTTGTACGGAACATCGGTCACATCGCCGCAGGCGTAGATGCCGGTTCGCTGCGTCCGGCAGTGTCCATCCACCACGATTTCCCCGCGCTGGTTCAGCTCGACGATCTCCTGGAAAAAGGCGCTGTTGGGCACGAGCCCGATCTGTACAAAGATTCCGTCTGCCGGAATGGTTTCAACGGCTTCTGTTGTGCGGTTTTTCACTTCGATGCCGGCTACTTTGTCGCCGTTGTCCAGTACGCGGGTGGACTGACTGTTGGTCAGGACACGGGCGTTGGGCAATGAGTTAAGCTTGTCGACCAGCACGCCGTCGGCCCTCAGCGCATCACCATATTCAATCAGCACAACGGACTCGCAGATGCCGGCCAGATCGATCGCGGCTTCCACGCCGGAGTTTCCTCCTCCGACCACGATGACCGGTTTGTTCTGGTAGAACGGGCCATCGCAGTGCGGGCAGAAGGCCACGCCGCGTCCGATGTTTTCCCGTTCACCGGGGATTCCAAGCTGCCGCCATTTTGCGCCGGTCGCCAGTACCAGCGCGCCGGTGGTCACAATCTCCCCGCCCTTCATGTGCAGGGTTTTGCGCGGTCCGTCCTCAATGTTCTCAACACGGCGGTTTTCGAGAATCTCAATCGGGTAGGCATCGAGATGCTTGAAGAGATCGGCCGCCAGCTGCGGGCCTTCGGTGTAGGGGATTGATATCAGGTTTTCAATGCCCTTGGTTTCATTCACCTGACCGCCGATGCGTTCGGCAATGATGGCGGTTTTAAGTCCTTTGCGCGCGGTATAGATGGCCGCCGCCACGCCGGCGGGGCCGCCGCCGATGATGGCAACGTCATATTCCTTCAGCTCACCCTGCTGTTCGACGGGATCGGAGCCAAAGTGCGCTTCCAGTTTTTCAAGCAGGTCGGCGAGGTTGGCCTTGCCGGCATGCAGCAGTTTTTCGGCAGCAAATACGGCCGGAACGCCCTGGATCTTGCGGGATAGAATCTCTTCCTGGAAGTGGGTTCCTTCCACCATCTCATGCTTGAAATCGTCGTGAATGAGCGCCATCAGGTTGAGCGCCTGTACGACATCGGGGCAGTTGACGCAACTGGTGGATACATAGCTGGTCAGGCGGACGGGGCCTTTGAGCGCCTTGATCCGCTGTTGAATACCTTCATCCGGCAGCTTGCCTTTGCCGTCGGCATTGAGAATCGCGAGAATAAGGGTGGTGAATTCGTGGCCTCCGGGAATGCCTTTGAATTCGATCGGCAGCGTGCATCCGTTCTTTTCGATGCGGAAGCGCAGGTCGTTGATCGGGCGTTCCTCGATTTCAATTTTATCCGATGTCGAGGCCACATCGCGCATCATAGCAACGAGGTCGTTTTGCGCCGGATGACCGTGCGCTTCAATGACAATGCGGTAATTTGCCTCAAGATTGGCGAATACAGTTTTCAGCTGTTGTAAGGTTGCTTGATCCAACATGGTTTTTCCTTGGTGTTATCCGTCTTCGTGATGAAAGAGGTTGTTCAATCTGTTTATGTCAGGCCGGAACCAGTTCCTGCAGAAGATGGTTTTCAAACGCGGTCACGTTCTCTTTCAGTCGTTCATCCTCTGATAAATCTGTAATGAGATTCTGCTTTGCATCAAAGGCGTCATGAAATGCCGGCAGATAAAAATCCGCGTAAACTGCTGATGCGCCCCAGTGCGGGACGACCGCTCTCATGGTGGCGAGATTGTTTCGTCCTCCGCCGGGGCCGGGAGCCGTACTCGTAAGGAATACCGGTTTATCCTGAAAGATTTTTCCATCCATGCGGGAAATCCAGTCGATGATGTTTTTGAAGAACGCGGGCATCATGCCGTTGTGTTCGGGCGAAGCAATCATGAAAGCATCGTGTGCATCAAACAGGCGGCGCAGCTGCTGGATATTTTGCGGAAAGCCATTGGTCTGCTGAAGTTCCTCGGAATAGATCGGCGCATCAAATTCCCGCAGATCAATCAGCGTGATCTCGGCGTTGCGAACCTGATCCGCTGCATATTCGAGCAGTTTCCGGTTGATGGAGTTCGAAGCGTTGCTTCCGGCAAATGCGAGGATCTTTTTCATGATGTTTCTTCCCGTCTCATGGAGGGATTTTTCCCCGGCCGCCTGAAGGCCGCCTGAAGGCGGCCGGAGATCGGGTGGGGGACTAGATTTTACCTACGAGATCCAGACCGGGGGTCAGTGTGTCGGAACCCGGCTGCCAGTTGGCGGGACAAACCTGATCGCCGTGCTCGTGGACAAACTTGGCGGCTTCCAGCTTACGAAGCGCTTCCGCCGCGCTGCGGCCGATACCGAGGTCGTGGATCTCAGCGGTCTTCAGTACGCCATTCGGATCGATGATGAACGTTCCGCGAAGCGCCAGACCTTCGTTGTCGATGTATACACCAAACAGTTTGCTCACGGTTCCGGTCGGGTCGGCGCCCATCAGGTAGTTGACCTTGCTGATCGCCGGCGATTCATCGTGCCATGCCTTGTGAACAAAGGCGGTGTCGGTGCTGACCGAAATCACTTCAGCGCCGGCGGCCTGGAATTTCGGGTAGAGATCGGCCACCTCTTCGAGTTCGGTCGGGCAGACGAAGGTAAAGTCGGCGGGGTAGAATACGACAACCACCCATTTGCCCTTGTAGTCCGACAGCTTGATATCCTTGATTTCATCATTCTGGAATGCGGCCATCTTGAATTCCGGTACTTCCTGTCCAATCTTGATCATTTTTTTCTCCTTGTTTGAGTTAACACTTCATTTGTTTTCTATCGATGCAGCTGAATATGCCCGAATCGCGTGCATATGTAAAATTTATAGAATTTACCGCATTGATAAGTAATGATTATGAGTCATGTGAGGCCTTAACGAAGTCAGCCGCCCGAAAAGTTCCGGCCGGCTGATCCGTGGTGAAAAATTTCAGCGTCCGGCATTCAGGCGAGATCAAAGCGGTCGGAATTCATCACCTTGCTCCAGGCGGCCACGAAATCGTTTACGAACTTTTTGCGGGCGTCATTCTGGGCATAAACCTCTGCGATCGCACGAAGCTGCGAGTTCGACCCGAAGATCAGATTCACCCGTGTGGCGGTCCACTTCAACTTGCCGGTTTTCCGGTCGAATCCTTCAAAGACCTGCTTCTCCTCCGACGCCGGTTTCCACTCGGTTGCCATATCGAGCAGGTTCACGAAAAAGTCGTTGGTGAGCGCCTCCTTCTTTTTGGTGAATACGCCGTGCTTTGACTTTTTAAAGTTGGCATTCAACACGCGCATACCGCCGATCAGGACCGTCATTTCCGGCGCGGTCAGCTTCAGCAACTGTGCCCGGTCGAGCAGCAGCTCCTCGGACGAGATGGCATACTGTCGTGGGAGATAGTTCCTGAAGCCGTCCGCTACCGGTTCGAGCACGGCAAACGAGTCCGCATCCGTCTGCTCTTCCGAGGCATCCGTACGACCCGGAGCAAAGGGAACTCTGACCTTTTGTCCGGCGTTGTGCGCCGCTTCTTCGATGGCGGCGCAACCGCCCAGAACAATCAGGTCGGCCAACGAAACCTTTTTCTTGTTGTGTTTCCCGTTAAAGGTTCGCTGGATGCCCTCCAGCTCCTTCAGCACTTTCGCGAGGCGTTTAGGTTGATTCACCTCCCAGTTTTTCTGCGGCGCGAGCCGGATCCGAGCTCCGTTTGCGCCGCCGCGCATATCGGAACCGCGAAAGGTCGATGCCGAGGACCACGCCACGTAGACCAGATCGGAAACCGACAGTCCGGTCTCAAGGATCTTCTGTTTCAGCTCCTTGATGTCGGCAGCGCCGATCAGCTTATGATCAACCGCCGGAACCGGATCCTGCCAGATCAGATCCTCCTCCGGAACTTCGGGGCCGAGATAGCGCGACTTCGGTCCCATATCACGATGCGTCAGTTTGAACCACGCCCGTGCAAAGGCATCGGCAAACTCCGCCGGATTTTCCAGATAGCGCCGGGCAATCGGTTCATAGGCCGGATCGTAACGGAGGGAAAGGTCGGCCGTCGTCATCATGGGAGGGTGCTTTTTGGATGGGTCATGCGCATCCGCGACCATGTCCTCATCATCTACATTCTGGGCATACCATTGGTGGGCGCCAGCCGGACTCTTGACCAGTTTCCATTCATACTTGAACAAAACTTTCAGGTAACCCATGTCCCATGTTGTCGGATTCGGTTTCCAGGCACCTTCGATGCCGCTGCTGATGGTGTCGATTCCCTTTCCGCTGCCGAAACTGCTCTTCCATCCGAGTCCCATCTCTTCCATAGGCGCGGCCTCCGGTTCCGGCCCGACCTGTGCGGCGTCGCCGGCGCCGTGGCATTTTCCGAACGTATGACCGCCGGCCACCAGTGCAACGGTTTCCTCGTCGTTCATCGCCATGCGGGCGAAGGTTTCGCGAACATCTTTTCCCGAAGCAACCGGATCCGGATTGCCGTCCGGGCCCTCCGGGTTGACGTAGATGAGTCCCATCTGTACGGCGGCCAGCGGATTCTCAAGATCGCGTTCTCCGCTGTATCGGCTGTTGGCCTTATCGCTCGTGGCCAGCCATTCCTGCTCCGCGCCCCAGTAAATATCCGCTTCCGGTTCCCAGATATCCTCGCGCCCGCCGCCGAATCCAAAGGTTTTGAATCCCATGGATTCCAGCGCAACGTTTCCGGCAAGAATCATGAGGTCCGCCCAGGAAATCCGGTTGCCATACTTCTGCTTGATCGGCCAGAGCAGGCGCCGCGCCTTGTCGAGATTGACATTATCGGGCCAGCTGTTGAGCGGCGCAAAACGTTGGTTTCCGGTTCCGCCGCCTCCGCGTCCGTCTCCCATCCGATAGGTTCCGGCACTGTGCCACGCCATGCGGATAAAGAGGCTGCCATAGTGGCCCCAGTCCGCCGGCCACCAATCCTGTGAATCGGTCATCAGCCGGGTGAGATCCTTTTTGACTGCCTTCAGGTTCAGTTTTCTGAAGGCCTCCGGATAGTTGAATTCATCGTCCATCGGATTCGACTTGGCCGAATGCTGATGAAGAATGCCCAGATTGAGCTGGTTCGGCCACCAATCCTGGTTGGTTGTTCCGCCGCCGGCCGCGCGTGTGTTTGCTCCGCCCATGAACGGGCATTTTTCCTGCGTACTCATACGTCCTCCTTCGTTGCGTTCCCGGAGTTTACGCCGATTTTACCATGCCTGCAATCCTCATCCTTTCAGGGGGTCTGCATGCTTCCCTTTTCGGCAGAAAGAACCATGAGGTGAAAGGGTGTATTTGCAAAATTTATAGAATTAACCGTCGCGATAAGTTTGGTATATGTTACGTTGCGTGCATGAATCTGCGAGCATTTGAATATCTGTTGGCTCTTGAAAAGCATGGCAGCTTTCGTCTGGCCGCCGAGGCGTGCAATGTAAGCCAGCCGGCGCTGAGCATCCAGATCAAGAAGATCGAAGAGGAGCTTGATGTCCTGTTGCTGGAGCGAAGCCAGAAAGGCTTTATGTTTACTCCGAGCGGGCTGGAGGTGCTCAAGCGTGCGCGCATTGTGATGCAGCAGGTGGAAGAGGTCGAAGGACTGGCGCAGATCTGGCACGATCCCTATTCCGGTGCACTCTCGCTCGGCGCATTCCCGACACTGGCGCCTTATTATTTTCCGCGCATTCTCGATCATCTGGTTGATGCCTATCCCAATCTGCAGGTGAATCTGGTCGAGGAAAAAACCCATGTCCTGATTGAACGGCTTCGGGACGGTTCGCTTGATGCCGCATTTCTCGCGCTGCCTGTGCATGAGGAGCTGCTTGAGCATGGCGAAATTTTTACCGAGGAGTTTTATGTCGGCATTTCGCCGAAGCATCCGTGGGCCGGCCGTAAAACGATTGATTCTTCGCAGCTTGCCGCTGAGCCGCTGCTGCTGCTGGAAGAGGGACACTGCCTGCGCGGACAGGCGCTCGATTTCTGTTCGCATGAAGGACTCGGGGAGGTCCTGAACTTTCGGGCCAGCTCCATGGAGACGCTTTTGCAGATGGTTTCCATGGGACGGGCGATTTCGCTGGTGCCGGAATGCGTTGCGAAAAAAAATCCTCATATCCATTACCTGAAATTCAAGGGCGGCGGTCCTGCACGCACGATTGGACTCTACTGGCGCAAATCGTCGGTCCGGCGCGATCTGATGCTCGAGCTGGTCGATGATCTGGGGCGGGAGTACGGGGTATAGCCTGCAGGCGCAGGAAGGATGGAATAATTCAAGGGGTGCAGTATGACTAGAGGTAAATGGGTGCGTGCAAACAGATGTTTATGGGTTGTGATGAGTCTCCTTGGTGCCGGCGTGGCATATGGCGCCGATGATGGCGGATACCGCACTTTTACCGGCAAGGACGGGCGGACCTTGCGGGCGCGTATTACCGAATATAACCGGGCAAAGAATGAGATCCGGATTGAGCGTCCGGCGGGTAAAACCGTCTGGGTGTCGCCCGGCATATTTGCCGAATGCGACCATGCATACATTTCGGAATGGATTGAGGCCGACCGGTTTCTTTCTCCTCGTTCGCTGAACCTGAATCTGGATAAAAAGAGCAGCACCGGCTCGCAGGGTAAAGAGATTATTCATTATGAAATCAGCCTCAGGAACAGTTCCGGCCGGGATATGGAAAATGTGCAGATTGAATATCGCTACTTCCTTCAGCTATCCAGTTCCCGTTTTTCCATTTCAAAGCCGAAAAGGATGATTTCCGGGGTGGTTAAAGCCGGCTCGCTCGACGATGGCCGTACGGCAACCGTCCGAACGGCAACGGCTATCGATTTCGAGGAATTTACGAAGGAATATACATCAACGTATAATGATCAATACGGCGTCTCGCATGAGACGAAATCCAAGGCGGAAAGCGTCGGGCATTGTGAAGTCCAGGGCATCTGGATCCGGATCCAGGGGCCGGATGTCGACGGCAAACCGACGTATCGCGAGTTGTGTCATCCGGAAAGTCTCTCGGCCGCTGTTCGGTGGAATGACGAGGAGCGCGTTCCCATGGAGGAGGACTTTACCTTTTGGAAGTCGTCTCAGCCGGACAAAAACATTATGTCGCTGGAGGAGATCAGGAAGCGGGGAAAGGCCAAGGACGAGGCCGAGTATAAGGAATGGATGATGTTGGTGGAGGAGCAGCTCCGACTGGAGCCCGGCAAGGAGGAAATGAGCACGCTGGAGTCCGGTTTCCGGGTTTTCTATGAGCCTTCATATGATGAATACGGATCCCAGGCCTCAGTGGTCGGATTTAACTGCTTGAGGCGGGGATTGTATTCGGAGGCGGTTTACTGGCTGGAAATTCAGTTAAAGAGCCTCTGTAGCGCGAATCCGCCGGCGAATCTGGCGAAACACTTCAGTCCCGGCCCGGTCCGGCAGAAACTCGCCAATATTTACGCCTGCGGGGATGATGCCTCGGTGCGCAATGGCGCCAAAGCGGTTTCGTATGCAAAGACGGAGCTGGATAACGATGAAAAGAACGAAAATCTGATGGACCTGATGGCTCGCGCCTATGCGGCCAACGGACAGTTTGATCTCGCGGTCAAGATGCAGAAAAATGCCATAGACCGCTATCAGAGAACCCGCGGGAAACAGGAAACCGATCGCACGCTCATCGCCTATAACAAGCGGCTTGAACTGTATGAGAGCGGAACGGCGTATGTTGAAACAGACGCGAGAAATCTGTAGATTTTTGTCCGTGATTGTATTTTTGGATGAGATATAGCATACGCTGTATCGGATGTGTGGCAGGCGGAAAGCCTGCGGAATAACAGGAGAAAATGATGTCTGAATTCAATGATGTGACGGTGGTGCGCGAAGCGAATGTATATTTTGACGGCAAGGTGACGAGCCGGACGGTTCGGTTTGCGGATGGAACCCGTAAGACGCTCGGTTTTATGCAGCCCGGCGAGTATTCATTTGATACGGCGGCGGCTGAAGTGATGGAAATGCTCGGCGGTGAAATGGACGTGCTGCTTCCGGGATCGACCCATTGGAAGACGGTAACGGCGGGCGAGTCATTCGACGTTCCGGCCAATTCCAGGTTTGATCTCGTCGTCAAGACGTTCGCGGACTATTGCTGCAGTTATATTGAGGCATAGCAGTCCGGAATAGAATGCGGACAATAGAGGCGAGCTGGCAGGTTCGCCTTTTTTTGTGGATATCCTATGAAAAACGGTTATGTCGGAATTGATGTGCAGTTGCAGCGTCCGTGCGCATTCGCGATTGTTAATGAGTCCGGCGCGCTGATTGAGTCCGGCTGGTTTTCGACGGTCGAAGAGGGGCAGGAAAAGCTGCGGCTGTTTGCGGAGGACTTTTCTCTCCATATCGGGATCGATGCGCCGCGATGCCCAATCCTTCATCCGCGGGCGTGGTATTGGGATGGAAGCCGTCAGTCGTGGCGAGGCCGTCGTTCGGCGGATAAAGGGCTGGGACGGCATTGCGAAGTGGCGGTAAAAGCTTTGGGACTGGCAAATCCGCAATGGACGCCTATGGCGGGTAACGCGCCGGATTGGATGGAACTCGGGTTTATGCTGTTTAATGCGCTGAACGGCATCGGAAAAACCTATGAAGCATTTCCTTCCGCCGCATATTCCGTGCTGCAGGACGATCCATCGGTTTCGCTGACCCTTCATTTTTCACAGATGAAGCCGGGACCAAAGGATATGCTGGATGCCTTTATGGCCGCGGCGACTGTGCGCGAGTTTGTCGAGGGACGCGGTTCGGAGGTGGGCGGCGGCGATGGCCTGGGAACGATTATATTGCCGCGCCCCGTCCGGGATATGGCCTCCGCTGTACTGGCGTGGCCGGATCCCGGATTCCATGATGCTCTTCAGTAACCCGACCTTCGGGAATGGAACCGTTAATGGATGCTGATAAGCGTTTATACGGAGCTGTTTGTAAAATATTCCTTGATCATCCGGAAGGTGATGCTGTCACTGAATCAGTGTGGAGAACGTAAGTGCCGGCATTGCTAACCATTCGCGTTTATTCATGTTCATTCACGGTTTGTCATTGCCGTTTCTAGGCTAACAGGCTAGCTGCGTTTGTACATGGCAAGACGGCTGCCGCCGTCCGCACCGCTATCGGTGGTGGCGTGCTGCAGCAGTGAGCTGGCCCGTACGGAGCAGTCACCTTCGCAGGCGTGTGCCCAGCCTTCATCAATCATTTCCTGATTGATATACTGCACGCCCACGAAGAGATCGCCGGTAATCACAGAGCCATCCTTCTTGCGGTCGATACGGACCTGTACCGTGGTTCCCTTTGTTTTCCAGGTGAGCGCACGTTTTGCCTCAAGACCGTTCGGCTGATCCAGATCCGGCGCATCAGTGCCGGTCAGATGCATGTGAATAACCTGACCACTGCCAAGCTGTACCGTCAGGGTATCGCCGTCCTCAACGGAAACAACCTTGCCGCTGAACAAGGTCATCTGCTGTGCATGTGCCAAGGGACTGCCCAGAAGCGCACAACTCAAACCTACTGAAAACAAATTCTTCATCATCACGAACATCTCCTTTTCCGGTCGTCTCCCAAACCCTTTTTTATGCCTCGGGTAAAATACCTCAAAAGTTGGCACGGCATGTGGGAGGTTGAAAATTAATGCGGAAGTATTGAGCACGTAGAGTGCCAGCTCCGGAGATGGAATCTAAATAGTTGTAACATGTTGCATGACATGTATATGCAAAAATGAGAATTTGGTGCGTGATTTCAGAGAGGGTTCTTCTGTTCGCGTGAAATATGAGAATGTTCTTATTATTGAGAGATGCAGGCTCGGGGTCGGACAAAAAAATACAAAATTATCAACGGTGAGATTTGCTGGTTTTGCCTGAAAAAGTTCTCACAAACGAAAATCCGCCTGTAAGTCAGAAGAGGCTTTTGGTGTAGAGGGTCTGGTAATAGCCGTTCAGCGCAGTGAGTTCGGCGTGGGTTCCGCTTTCAACGACTTTGCCGTTGCGCAGCACATAGATGGTGTCGGCGTGTTTTACGGTCGAGAGGCGATGGGCGATAATGATGGTGGTGCGGTTTTTGCACAGGCGCTCCATCGCGTCCTGAATCAACTGTTCGGATTCGGTATCGAGCGCGGAGGTGGCTTCATCAAAAATCAGGATCGGAGGATTTTTCAGAAAGACGCGGGCGATGGAGATGCGCTGTTTCTGACCGCCGGACAGCTTAACCCCGTGCTCGCCGACGTGGGAATCGAAGCCGTCCGGCAATGATTCGATGAAGTCCAGAATATTGGCCTGCCGTGCAGCGGCGACCAGCTCGGCATCGGAAGCTTCGCGATTGCCGAAGAGAATATTGTCGCGGATCGTGGAGTCGAAGAGGAAGGGAGATTGCTGGACAATGCCGACCTGTTCGCGGAGGAACTGCTGGCGCAGATCCAGCACGTCGACTCCGTCGATTTTTATGGTGCCATGGTGCGCTTCATAAAACCGGGGGATGAGGGCCGCCAGTGTTGATTTGCCGGCGCCGGACTCGCCAACCAGTGCCACGGTCTGGCCGGCGGGTATTGAGAGGGAGACGTTGCGCAAAACTTCGGCGTCGTTGCTTTCGTAGGCAAAGGAGAGGCTTTCGATGTCGATGGCGCCGGTCACCTGCTGCGGCTCGACGGGATTCGGTCGATCCCGTATATCCGGCTCGATGTCCATGATTTCCGTAAAGCGTTCAAAGGAGGCGGCGCCCTGTCCGAACTGTTCGACAAAGTTAACCATGCGGTCGATGGGCTTGGTCATGAAGCGGGCAAACATGAGAAAGACGAGTACATCTGCAATTTCCACGGCCCCTTTGAAGGCCATGACGGCGCCGGCAATGGCGATGATGATTTCGTGAATGTGGATCAGTCCCATCATGGTGGAGTGAAAGGCAGCCATGGTGTGATACATGGTTTCCTTGGATTCCCGGAAATCGTGGTTCACTTCGTCAAACTGCGCAACGGCGTGGTTCTCGCCGGCGAAGGATTTGACTTCGCGAATGCCCTGAATGGCGTTTTCAATATTGGCGTTTATGTCGGCCACGCGCCGGCGCATGGTGCGGACATTGCGCCGGAAGCGCTGCTGGAATCCGATGCCGCAAAGGACCATGATCGGCAGGGGAATCAGGGCAATCCAGGCCAGCAAGGGATTCATCCAGAACATGCAGGCAAAGGCGCCGGAGATGGTGAAAACGGCCAGAAAGATATCTTCGGGTACGTGGTGAGCGACCTCGGAAATGGTGAAGAGATCGTTACTCAGGCGCGACATGATGTGGCCGGTCTTGGTTTTGTCGTAATAACTGAATGAAAGCTTCTGCAGGTGGCGGAACAGAACGCCTCGCATGTCGGTTTCAATACGCGTTCCCAACACGTGGCCCCACTTGATGTTATTGAAGGCCGAGAGCGCCAGTATGGCGACCAGCAGAATCAGCACGGAAACGGTCACGATGATTTCGTGAACTTCTGCGCCATCGAGCTTGAAAAGGTGGCGTGTAGCGACCGGAATCAGCACGGCGCACAGGGCCCGGATGAATGCCATTGAAAGATCGAGGGCAAACAGAGCCTTGTGCGGCCGGTAGAATGCGCAGAACCGTCGAATCATTTCAGCAGCGTGGCCGGCGTATCGACCTGCAGGAAGTTTGTGTGGGCCGAATAAACCTGACCGCCGCCGATAAAGACGATGGTATCGTCCATGCCGAAGTGCTCTTCTTCGATCAGTTTTTTCAGCGATGCTTTAACGAGTACATCCGTGCTTTGCGGAATTTCAATCTGTTCCGCGAGTACGCCGTAGCTCAAGGAGAGCTCGCGGACCGTTCGCATGCTGGCGGATAGGGCAATGATCGGGGTCTTGCCACGGTACGAGGCACAGATCTGGGCGGTGTCGCCGGATTTAGTACTGGTGATAATCGCCTTTGCCGGAAGCATGGCGGCCATGGCAACGGCGGCCTTGGCCAGATGGTTGCGGGGCATAAGATCTTCCGACTGCTGCACGACGGGGAGCTGATAGCCAAGTGTCGCTTTCTGGGCCTCTACGTTGCGGGCAATATCGGCCATGGTCTGGACAGCTTCAACCGGATATTTTCCGTAAGCGGTTTCGCCGGAGAGCATCACCGCGTCGGTGCCATCGTAGATGGCGTTGGCCACATCGGATACTTCGGCGCGGGTGGCGCGCGGATTGTCGATCATGGAGTGGAGCATCTGGGTCGCGGTGATGACCGGCTTCACACGGCGAATACAGGTTTTGATCATCTGCTTCTGGATGATCGGGACCTCTTCGGCCGGGATTTCGATGCCGAGGTCGCCGCGGGCGATCATCACGGCGTGGGCGACATCAAGGATGGATTCGATATTGTCGACGCCTTCACGGTTTTCAATCTTGGCGATGATTTTGATGGGGCTCTTGCGCATGTCCAGAATGGACTGAACCGCCATGACATCGTCACGGCTGCGGACGAAGGAGTGGGCGATAAATTCGATATCATCGCGGCGCGTGGCCCAGTCGATAAACTCCGCATCCTTTTCGGTGAGCGCCGGCATGTTCATTTTTACGTCGGGCACATTGACGCTCTTGCGGTTTTTGATGGAGCCATCGTTGGTGGCGATACAGATCAGGGTGTCTGCCGTTTTGTCCTGGACGTGCAGTTGAATTTCCCCGTCATCAATCAGAATGTTGCTTCCTGCAGGAACCTCATCGATGAAGTCTTCATAGTTGACCCGGAATCCACCTTCTGGAGTGTGGTCCGCTGCCACGACGACGCAGTCGCCGGTTTTAACAACGATCGGCGTTGCTATATCACGTGTGCGCACTTCCGGGCCTTTGGTGTCGATCAGGATTCCGATGTGTTCGGAGACGGACCGGATATTGGCAACCATTCGCTCTGCGTCGACGGTGCTGATGTGTGCGGTGTTAAGACGCACCACGTTCATGCCGTTCACGTAGAGTTCGCGGATAAAATCCGGCTCGCAGCGGTTATCGGCGATCGTACAGATGATTTTTGTTTGCTTAATTTGCATATTTCTTCCTTTTTGGCGGCGATGCTTTTAGCAGATTAAAAACGAGGGGCTAGCCTCAATACCGACTAATTACCAGTGAGGCGGTTTTTCCTGGCCGGCAATTTCATCCGGACCTTCAAGTTCCCGCAGCTTTTCCTCCAGCCTTTCGATGCGCCGGATCAGGCGTGTTATATCCTGTTGCTGTCGAAAAACCTCCGCATTGAGTTCCAATATTGTATTGTCCTGCATGGCCGCAAGGCCTTCGAGTTGAATAATGCGTTTTTCCATGTCGGGCAGGATAGCATATCATGAGTAGATTAGGAGTGGTTAAATCGGCTTTTGCGTTGATGCATCGGCCGGGTTGGAATAACAATAGAGCGGATTTTGGAGAGATATGAATGGCTGATAATCTGAACGATACCCGGTTTTTGCTGAAAAACCTGATGGAGAACATGCCGGACAACATCTATTTCAAGGATGTGGATTCGCGCTTCATTATGGTGAACAGAGCATTCTGTGAGTGGACCGGACTCGATCCCGATACGGTGGTCGGCCATTCTGATTTTGACCTGTTTGCCGAAGCCCACGCCCGGCAGGCCTACGATGACGAGCAGCGCATCATCAATACCGGGGAGCCGCTGGTTGGTGTGGAGGAGAAGGAAACCTGGCCGGACGGCCGGATCACCTGGGTTTCGACCACTAAGATGCCGCTCAAGGATGCCGACGGAAACATTATCGGAACCTTCGGTGTTTCCCGCGATATTACCGATCATAAAGAGGCCGAGCTGCGCGCCGCCTATTTTGCCGAACAGGTTCGTCGCATCAAGGAAAGCATGGAGGAGGACGTCCGCATGGCCGCCGAACTCCAGAAAACCTTTTTTCCGCGTAGTTATCCCTCCTTCCCCTCATCGGTTTCAGAAGCCGAGAGCTGTGTTGAATTCAACCACTACTACAATGCGAGCGGCATGGTCAGCGGCGACTTCTGCACGGTCCGGCGCCTTTCCGATACGCAGTCCGGTATTTTCCTCTGCGATGTCATGGGGCACGGTGTCCGGGCGGCGCTTGGAACGGCCCTCATCTGTGCCATTGTCGAAGAGCTGGCTCCGGTTGCGACCGATCCCGGCGCCTTTCTTGAGCGCATGAATGATCTGTTGCTGCCCATGCTCAGGCAGGAGGACATTCTTCTCTTTGCGTCGGCCTGCTATATGGTATTCGATGCGTCAACCGGCCTGCTGCGCATAGCAAATGCGGGGCATCCGTTGCCGCTCCATTTCAAGGCGCAGGAAAATACAGCAGAATGGCTGATGGACGATCCGTCGCTACGCGGGTGCGCGCTGGCCATTACGGAGGAATCCACCTACACCACGATTGAAAAACAACTTCAGCCGGGCGATTCGGTGATGATGTACACCGACGGGCTATACGAAGTGGAACGCTCGGATGGCGAGGAGTTTGGCGAGGATCGCCTGCTGGAAACGGCGCGTCGTCACACCGGTCTGCCGCTCCAGCAGCTGTTCCCGACGCTGACCCACGAGGCTTGCCAGTTCGCCGAGGACGGTGAGCTGAATGATGATGTATGCATGATCGGTCTGAAATTCAGGAAGATGATGAATTAAGGGGTGCACGAACGGTGCCTGGACTGGAAAGGTATGAAAGAACTGCCGGATGCCGGATACCTGCTGGAGCAACTGCTCCATGGGACAACCGACGTCATCTATTTTAAGGATCTTCAGTCCCGCTTTGTGCTCTACAATCAGGCCTGTGCGGAGAAGCACGGCTGGAGCACGCTGCAGGATGGCATTGGGAAAAGCGACTTCGATCTCTTCGAGAAAGAGCATGCCCGAGCCGCATTTAATCAGGAGCAGCAGATTATGTTTTCCGGCACACCCGTGCTTGGGCTGGAAGAGCGGGAAACCTGGCCCGATGGACGCGTAACATGGTGCTCATCCTCCAAGGTTCCCCTCAAGAATGAGCAGGGAATGATTGTGGGAATCTTCGGGATTACACGCGATATTACGTCCAAAAAAGTGGCTGCTCTGAAGACGAAACAGTATATCGAACAGATCAGTGCCATTAAAGAGATCCTGGAGGAAGATGCCCGGATGGCCGGGCAGCTCCAGCAAAACTTTTATCTCACAAATCCGCCCGTCTTTCCGAGAGGCGCTTCGGTCGATGAGAGCTGCATCGATTTTCATTACCGCTTTAACAAGTGCAGCCTCGTCAGCGGCGATAACTGCTATATCCAGCCGATCAGTGATACGAAAGTGGCGCTTATGCTCTGCGATGTCGCAGCAATGGGCACGCGGGCCGCTCTCGGTGCCGCACTCATTCGAGGGATTCTCCAGAATCTCTCCTCCGTGGCGGATGATCCCTCCGCCTATGTTGAGCGACTGAACGAACAGCTCTATCCGCTGCTGCATAAAGATTCCCTGCTACTCAGGAGCTCGGCCTGCTACATGGTGCTGGATGTGTCAACCGGAGAGCTGCGGACCGCCAATGCGGGGCATCCGATTCCGCTGTTGATCCGGGAGGGAGAACCGGCAAGATGGCTGTATGAAAATCTGGTCTTGCGTGGTCCGACGCTGGCAGTGGAACCGAATGCGGGGTTCCACACCGTGACAAGCCGGTTGCGCCCCGGCGACTCTGTCATTTTATATACCGACAGTCTCTTTATGGTGGAAAACGGATTGGGTGAGCCGTGGTGCGAAAAACGCCTGCTGAGCACGACCCGCAGCCTTGCAGGAAGACCTATGGAAAAAATTCTGCCGGAACTTGAGCGGGAAGCGCTGGAGTTTGCCGGGGAAAAAGCCTTTTCGGACGACGTGTGCATGATTGGATTTCACCTGCGCGGGTTGATGGAGGTTTCGCCATGATGCGGTGGATCATCGTTTTCTGTTTTGTTGCGCTTTCCGCCTTTGCCGATATTGAGTGGAAAACCCGGGAGGTGGAGCTGAAGGTGCTGCCGACACAGGTGCTGGCTGAGGCGCAATTTGTGTTTACCAATGCCGGACCGGATACCGTTTCGATTGATGATGTCCAGATATCCTGCGGCTGCCTGAGCGTTAAGTCGTTCCGGAAGAGTTATGCGCCCGGTGAAACCGGTCGATTGAGTGTGGTCTATAATCTCCGCAATCGCACGGGCCGGCAGAGCAAAATGGTTCGGGTGGTAACGAGCGATGGCCGTGCCAGCAATCTTTCCGTCACGGCGGATATTCCGGTTCTCTATGATGCAACGCCAAGGCTCCTGATGTGGAAAAAGAGTGATGAGAGCACAGAAAAAGTGATCAAGCTGTCCAATCCGAACAAGGATCCCATCAAACTCCTTTCGGCTACCTCCTCGCAGGAAAAAGTTTCGGTCCACCTTAAGGAGATACGGGCGGGTTATGAATATGAGGTAATCGTTACCCGGGAGCCGGGTTCCGAAAAGGCTCGGTCGGTTATTCGAGTGGAAACCGAAAAGCCGACCGGGGTCAAAGAGACCAAATCGATCAAGCTCTACGTCGTGATCGATGCCGCCTAAGCGCCGCGCAGGATAATTTCATCCGCGCATCCGTTCATGCGTTCACGCAGCTGGTGAAGCCGGGCCGACGTAGTTCGCGTGAGTGCGCTGAATCCGGCATCCGGCAGGTTTTCACGGGGAATGAATGCCTGAAGAGCATAGCGGCGCGAACCTTGAATGATTTCCCGCACTTCGTCCATCTGTTCATCAGAATGAATGGGATCAATGACGGTCGTGCGGAATTCATAGTCCCGTGCCGCCGATTTTATGAGTTCAATAGAGCGTCGGATATTTTCCGTTTTCGAATAGCCGACCAGATCTTCGTAGCCGGTAAATCCAGTTTTTACATCCATAGCCACATAGTCCACCAATGAAATACACGCGGCCAGCTGATCTGGATTCGATCCGTTGGTGTCGAGCTTGACAGAAAATCCGAATCGCTTCCGGAAAAAACAGATCAGGTCCGGCAGGTCCGCGCAACAGGTGGGTTCGCCGCCGGTAATCACCACGCCGTTCACCCAGTTCTGCTTAAACTTAAGGCCTGCAGCCTCCAGTTTTTCCCAGGAGAGTCCGGCCTGCTTTTTGCCCATCAGCGTTGCGTTATGGCAGAATCCGCAACTGAAGTTGCATCCGCTGGTAAAGAATACCGCGGCAAAGCGCCCCGGATAATCCACCATGGAGGGCTTTTCCAGATAGGCATAAATCGACGATGTTGCCGATGATCGGCCGGCGGTTTCCGGTTGTGGGGACTGCGAAGGCATGATGTCCGAAAGGTGGCCCGCCAGGCGCGGGGGAGGAAGATGCGCCTGGCGGGCCGGGTGATAATCGATTATTCAGAAAGTTCAGCAAGGATGGACTGAATCATCTTTGGGGAAATGACGCCCTTGCCGCTGGCTGAATAATCGGTTTGTAAACCAAGGTAATGATACAGTCTGGATTTCTTGCAGACCGGATCGGCGGCACCCGGCTCTACTACCGGGACCGGAACAAATTCCGCAAGGGTGTCATTCCATTCTGTAACAAGCATGGCCGGAATCCGCGAAGGATTGATGCACTCTGCCTCGGCAAAGGCCACCAGCCCTTCAATGGTTTCTACATCGCAGTACATTTTTTCGAAGGCGCCGTACTCATTCTTTGCCAGCAGCTTGTCGAGGCGCTGGTTCAGGGTGTGGCATTTATCGCAACCCTCTTTTCCAAACACTTTGATCTGATATTTCGCAGCCATTATTCAACCTCCGCATTGTCTGCAGTAACCAGTACGGGTTCTGCGGTATCGTCGTCCGCCGTGGTAATGTTATAACGACCGGCGTGGCGGGCCATCAGCTCGCCGTAGCGTTTGGATTTGTTCCAGTTCTGGATCTTGCTGAAATAGCCGACGACGCGGGTTTCTCCAACGACTTCGGTCGATCCGCATTCGGGGCATTGCTCCAGCAGACCGCGGGTCTGGTGGTGGCAGTGGTCGCAGAACGTGAATTCCGGGGAAACACAGACCTGCGCCGACTGGGTCCGGTGAAAGACCTCGGTCATCAGATGTGCAATCGACGCCGAATCCGGCCGTTCTTCACCGATGAAGCAGTGGGTGATGGCGCCGGACTCGATCATGCTGTGATATTTGGACTGTTCGATAATCCGGTCAACCAGCGAAACGTCCGCTTCGGCTGCCAGGTGAATCGAGTTGGTGTAATATTCCGCATCGGCCGGGCCTTTGACGACATCCCGCGATTCTTCCGGGAAATAAATCATGTCCGACTTGGCCAGGCGACGGGCAGCGGATTCCGCCGGTGATTCCTCAAGGGTAAACTTCAGGTTATACTTCTTGGCCAGTTTCTTGGCCTTGGTATACATGTGCGCCACGATCTTGAGGCCGAAACGCTGCGCCTGCGGGCTCTCGTGCAGCTCCTGTCCGATGAGGAACTTCACGGCATCGTTCACGCCGATCAGTCCGAGGATATAAGTGCACTTTTCGAGATCCACGTAGGGTTTGCCATCGTTGGCTTCCTTGCCGATCTGCCAGAGCGGATGGCCGGGCCCGCTGAGCATTTCAGCCGCCTTCGCCTTTTTCTGCAGGTGGGCGTCAACAGCCAGCTCCATGGTACGGTCAAGCTCGGCGAAGAAGTTCTGCATGATATCCCCGCCGGTGCGGGATGCGCGGTATGAAGCCTGCGGAATGTTAATCGTCACATTCTGGAAGCCGCAGAAGCGCATGCTTTCCGGATGCCGAAGCATACGGTTGTCGTTAATGGTGGTACGAAGGCGGCAGCAGGCCGACAGGGTTACTTCATCGCGGTCGAAGATGAAGTAGGTCGATCCATTTCGGCTGGCGAGCTCGCAGGCTTCCTGATAGATCGCGAACTGCGACGGATCCTCGAAGGTTTCATCGGATACGTGGAAGTCGCATTTCGGGAACTCGAAGATGCGTCCGAGGGCATCGCCTTCGCCGAATACCTGAAGGAGCGCGCGGCAGAAATCCTGCGCTTCCTTGGTATAGTCGCCGTAGGTGACGATGGCTTCGCCGTTTTCTGTCAGGCCGGCCTGGACGTCGGGATCATAGACGGATCCTTCAGCTTCATCCGCCAGTTCACGCAGTACGAGGCGCTTACCCAGCTCGGGATCCTGATAATAGAGATCCATCAGCTTGTAACCGCCGGCGTCGGTTTCGTTACGAAGCTCTTCTTCGAGTTCGACGATGGTTCCGTTTTTAAGGCGGAGCTGGTAATGGCCGCCCGGGCCGATCGCAGGAACCGTTTTCAGATAGCTGGGGACGCCCGTATGAATGTTGAAATCCAGGAACAGGGTCTGGCCGCCGCGTGAGAAGGCGTTCTGGGAGCCGTTGAAGATCAGCTCCTGCGCAATCTGGTGCAGCTGGCGGTCATCCAGCCCAACAAGGAACGGGGCATAGAGAATGTTGATGTAGGCAATGCCGAGTGCGCCGGCATAGTTGGCCTGCATCGATGCCAGAAACGTATTGAGATGACCGGTCAGCACCGATGCCGAACGTGCCGGACTTGAGGCGGTGTTCAGGTTGATAAGGCCGGTCAGTCCATATTTTTTGACGTATTCAATCGAATGGGACGAGCAGTAAACGCGGGTCGGATAGCCGAGGTCGTGAATATGCACGGCGCCGGTATCATGTGCGCGTTTAACTTCCGGACTGAAGATGGTGTCGAGCGCCCACTGCTTCAAGACCAGCTCGGCAACACCGAGATTCACGGCTTCCGGGTTGTTGTTTACAATATTCGAATTTTCGGTCGATTTCGTGAACATCAGGTTTTCAAGGTAATCCTTGGAAACGCGGTAGAGGGAAAGGTCGCGGAGCTGCTGAGAATAGCCGCGTTCCATCAGTTCATTGTTCACCAGTTCCCGGATAAGAGTGGTATTGATGACGCTCAAGTCGCTGGCAATAATGCGGTTTTCAACGGATTTAGCAACGTTGATCGCCAGTTCGATGGAGAGGTCGGTTTTGTCGATAATCTGCTTAACAATGCGTTTGCGATCCCACGGCAGGTTGACGTTGCGGGAAGAGGATTCAACCAACAGCAGGCTGGCGTCGGTGACATCGACGTTTCCCTTGGTATTGGATCCGCGTACACGGATGTTGCGGCGGGCGATTTCGCGTTGTTTACGATAGCGTTTGTAGGCGGCCACAACGAGGGTTTCGCCCTGTTCGGCCAGCACGATTTCCACCAGATCCTGTACATCTTCAATTTTCGGTATGCGCTTCCGGTTTTCATCGGGGTGAACAAAGAACTCGCTTTGCGGATTGTTGAGCTGCTTGAGCACTTCGTCCGTTACCTTGGACGCCAATCCCTCGTTTTTAGCGATTTGCTGTTTACGTGCGATTTCATCGACTGCGCGGTCGATGGCCAGCTCGATTTTCTGCCAGCTGAATGGAACTATGAGTCCAGAACGTTTCTGGAAGCCGTCAAATGCGGCGTTGGTTTGGGCCTTTCCTCCCGCCATGTTTTCCCCCTGAGCTTCAATGATTAATGCGATTTTGTGAGAATTTCGCTGTGAAGCGATTATGGAAGCTATTCTATGACGTGTATCAGTGTCAAGGCGTCGACACAATATATTGTGGTATTTGGAAAAAGCCTCGATTTTACGGTGAAAAATGTGCGATGAGCATCCGGTCTATCAGGGTTTAATCGATTTTTCGAAACTGGCTTTTTAATTGCTTCGTTATCCGGTAGTATTCAAAGAGTTGAAACCGGAGTGTTGAATCATGCCTGAGTGGCTCAGTTTTATAGATATTGCTTTTGTTGCGGCGGTCGTGCTGTTTGCATGGGGCGGCCTGCAAAAGGGATTTGCGGCACAGGTGGCGCACGTGCTGACAGCCCTGATTCTCGGCGGGCTGCTTTTCCTCGGTTATCAGCCGCTTTTCGAGCTGCTGACCGGACTTTTCAGCAAGGTGAACGAGGCCTATATGTTGTGGATTCTTGCGGTCGCTCTGCTGATCATTGCCTTTCTGATCTATATTCTGATCAGTAAGCTGTTGGCATCCATGCTGAAAGCCAACATTTCAAACATTGCGGATCGGGTGTATGGTCTGCTGCTGGGCGCCGGCCGCGGGGTGCTGACGGCACTTCTTCTGATCGTGATTATTGCGCTTCTGGTACCACCGAGTGTTGAACAGACGCTCCAGAAAAAATCCTATGTCGGGCACTATATCGTGGAGCACATGATGCCGCACATCCGCCCCCGTCTCGACCCGGAGCTTTGGGAGTCCGGGAAAAGCCGGATCCAGCAGCGCATCATGGAGAAACGACTGCAGGAACAGCAGGAACGGGATTCCGTTTACGACTAGCTACAACGCCCAGAGCAGAAGCAGCGGAATCGTTACAATGGCAGCCAGATGCGTGATCAGCAGGGTCGTGGCAATAAAATCGGAATCACCGCCAAATCGTTCGCTGAATACCAGGCTGGCCACGGCCGCCGGCATCACGGCCACCACGCAGAGGATGCCGTAAGCGGTTTCGTCATTCGGTCCGTTCAGGATCTGCTTCAGAATCAGGATAAAAATGACCGGTGTCACGACGAGACGCAACAGGGATACAATCCATACATGCCGGTCAAATGCCGCCTTCACGTCCAGCGCGGCAATCCGGCTGCCGGACACAATCATTGAAACGGCAACCGTAGCCTTTCCGATGGTTTCTGTGCCGAAATAGCAGAGCTCCAGCATGCGCCGCGTCAGGTCGGAAAAAAAGCCGGCCGCCGGCAGCGTCGGATGAACCAGATCGCGCACGCAAACCCAGCCGATTGAAAAAATCAGGGCGATCAGTGGCGGCCCGAACATCATCCGAATTCCTTCAGAAAGCTTGCTGGATCGGTTAAACAGGAAGACGCCCACGGTCCAGACCGTCAGCTCAAAACCCATGGAGGCAAAGACCAGCAGCGCTACGCCTTCTTCCTTCCACAGGAGCATGACCAGAGGGAGCGGCAGGAACAGATAGTTATTGATTGTGTTCTGGAACAGAAAGGCGCTGGCCCGTTGCTGGTCGACATTTTTCATGCAGCGCAGGGCCAGCAGGCCCAGGATCAGTCCGGTTCCCGCAATCGCCATGGCCATGACCGGCATGATCCAGTTATCCGCCAGCTTCTGGGCATTCAACCGGGTTACCGAAGAAAAAATCAGGCAGGGATAGATGATTGAGATCAGCACCCGGACCATTTCACTGGTTCCGACGGCGCTGATAACCCCGCGCTTCCGGGCGGCAAAACCGATGGCCATCAGGACCAGAATGAATAAAACCTGCAAAACGTAGTTCATGTGTTCCTCGTAAAATCCGGCACCATGGAATAGCGGATAGCGTGATCATTGAAAGCCCCATTTGCAACTTTTAGCCGGCCTCCGGCATGTTCCGGGAGCGCTTCATGCGACCTCCGAATGTGCATCATGCAAAACCGGAGGTGTGCCGGCGTTGACACCTCCGCTTTTGTTTAATACAAAACCGGTCATGAATCCGTTTAAGATAGATGGCATCGTTGACGGGGCCGATTACATGCCCCGCAAGGAGAGCGAAGAGCTGCTGAATTATCACAGGGCCGGTAGGAATGTACTGATCCGCGGGCCGCGCCGGACCGGAAAATCGTCGCTGGTGGTCAATACCTTCCGGGATACGGAATGCCTGTTTCTTCGGGTCGACTTCTGGGGTGTCAAGACCGAGATGAAAGCGGTGGAAAAGATTGCCCGGGCATTTGAGCCCTTCTGCAAAAAGCTGCCGATGCTCAGCGGTTTTAATATCGGGGGAATCGGTCTGCAGTGGAAGAGCCCGGAAGCGGTTTCAAGCGTGGAAGACCTGCTGCGGCTGGCGCCCGGGCTGCATCGTAAAAAGCCGGTGGTGATCTTTTTTGACGAATTTCAGGCGCTGCTTGATCTTCCGGATTCCGACCAGTTTCTCGGGGCGCTCCGGTCGGAAATCCAGGCCCAGCCCGAAGTGCAGTATATTTTTGCCGGCAGCAACCAGAACCGGCTGATGGAAATCTTCTATTCCCAGCGCAGCCCCTTTTTTAAATCAGCGGCCCTGATGGAGGTCGGCGGCCTGGACCGCGACGATTTCGTAGCATGGCTGGAGGATAAGTTTGCCGCCACCGACCGATCGATCAGTCCCCGGCTCTGGGATGCGATTTTCGAGCTGAGCCACGCCATCCCCGGTGATGTGCAGGATATCTGTTATCATCTCTGGAATGACTCGACGGAAGGGGGCGAAATCGGACCGGAGGATCTGGGGGCGACTCTGAAGCGGGTATTGCAGGAGCGGGCGTCCGGTTATGCCGGCATGTGGAACATGCTGACCGATAACCAGCAGAAAATCGCCATGGGCCTGACGCGCTATCGCGGCGAAATGTATGCCTCCAACGAGTTTCTTCAGATGTGCGGAACCACATCACATGCATCGGTCAAACGCGGGATCGAAGCGCTGGAATCGAAGGGTTTGATCTGGATGAGCTCCAGCCGCTGGATTTTTTCCGACCCGTTTTTCACGCTCTGGATCGCCAACTCGGTGGACGCATGACGGACGGATTCCGGCATATTGAACGGGCCCGCAAGATCCAATCGATCGCCCAGATCGGGCTTGAATATGCGAGCGATCCCTATGACCGGGAGCGGTATGAGGAGCTTCGTGCGATTTCGGCGCAGATGATGGCCGAGGCCTCCGAGCTTCCGGCGGAGTGCTGGCTGGAAATTTTCGAACATGAAACCGGCTATGCCACGCCGAAAGTGGATGTACGCGGTGCTGTTTTCCGCGATGGGCAGATTCTGCTTTCCCGCGAGGCCAGCGACGGCTGCTGGAGTCTTCCGGGCGGTTGGGCGGATGTAAATGATCCTCCGTCAAAGGCGATCGAACGGGAAATGCAGGAAGAGACCGGTTATGACGTCCGGTGTATCAAGCTGGCGGCGGTGCTGGACAGGGATCTGCACTATCACGCCGATTGCCGGCCGTTCCACAGCTATAAGCTGATGTTCCTGTGCAAGATAGTCGGCAAGTCCGGCGTGCTGGATCACGATATTCTTGATGCCCGTTTTTTCCCGGTCGATGCGCTGCCGCCGCTGTCGCTGCAACGGACGCTGCCCATGCACATTGAGCGGCTGTATCGGCATTATTGCGATCCGGCGCTGCCTACAGAATTCGATTAGTTTTCCGGTTGCGCCGGACGAACCTTCACGATTTTTTCGCGCCTGATGGTAACACTTCCCGGTTTGGTGCCGCGCGGTTTTCCAACATGTTTAGCTTCTGTATAGCAGACCGGAACGGTTCCGGCGTTGCGGGCCTTGGAGTGCCAGGCGGCAATGGCCGCCGCATTTTTGATGGTGGTGTTATCCGGTTTTTCGCCTTCGGGATGGCGCAGGATGACATGACTTCCGGGCAGGCCGCGTACGTGGAACCAAAGATCTCCGGGAGCCGCAACGCGCAGACTCAGCAGATCGTTGTCGGTATCGGTTTTGCCCGCAAGGGCTTCAAAACCTCCGGGCAGGTCGTATTTCCAGAAATCGGGCTGGACTTCTCTGTGCTTCATTCGGACGATTGTTACCCACACAACGCGGTTAATTCACGGAAATTCGAACAATGAAGCTGTTTGCATATGGAACGTTAATGTGGCCTGAAGTGCTTGAAGCGGTGATCGGGCACCGGCTGTCCGGCGCGCCGGATGCACTGCTGGGTTATTGCCGCCTGCGCGTCCGCGGCGAGCATTATCCGGTCGTAGTGCCTGAAGAGGGCGGCCGGGTGGAAGGCATCCTGTACGACAACCTTTCGGAATCCGATTTCCGGCATCTCGATCATTTTGAGGGCGAGGAATATGAGCGGAAAATTCTTAAGGTTGGAGAGACGGAAGCGGCCGTTTATGTGCTGTCCGACCGTTGGCGCCATATTGCGGAGGATTCGGCCTGGCATCCGGAACAGATGCTGCCGCAGCATCTTGCTGCCTTTCAGGCGGAATACAAAGGATGGAAGGATCTGTGAAGGGTTCCGGGCCGGCGTCCTGCCCGACCCGGAATTGTCTGCCGGCCTAGCTGTTGAGCAGCACCAGAGCGCGGTCATTGTGCTCCGTGGAGAGAATGGCCAGGCAGGTTTCTTCGGGAATCGGGGCGGTGGTGTACATATACTTCATGTTGATTCCGCTGCTCCCCATCCGTTCGCATACCGAGCTGAGCATGCCGGGTGAATGCCGAAGCGTGACTGCAATGGAGTCGATCTCCATTGGAATATAACCATGCTCCCGAAGGGCCTCGAGCGCCCGAAGATTATCGTCGGTAATGAGCCGGACGGTCCCTTTGGTCCCATCCTCCACCCAGGCGGCAGCCGCGCGGATATTTATTCCCTTGTCGGCTACGATCCGGGTCAGCTGGGCGAGAATCCCGATATCGTTAAGCACTCTTACGGAAATCTCTTTGCAATGCGTTGCCGTCATCACATCAATCACCTCCTTTTCTTCGAAGGGCACTCTAACCGTAATACACTGTTTTGTCCAGTGCGCCGGCGACATGCGGTCGAATGAATGATCATTGAAAAAACTGTTTTTCAATGGGGATTTAAGGCATATACGCTGTAACTTTGAACGGCGGCTCCACCTGAGCCGAAGCACTATGAGCGCAAGTTGGATGAAAGAGATCTATTCAAAAGCCGGAGGCATTCTGCTGGGTGTCGGCGTTCTGGGCATCCTGCTTGCCGGATGTTCAGAGGGGACGGTCGATGCGCCGATCAATCCGGCCTTTATTGCGGGCCATCAAGCGCCATCTCCAAAGCATCCCCTGCGCTGGATGGGACACTGGAAGGGTGAAGGCAAGCGGGAGCAGCTGGTACTCGAGGTTCTGGAGGAATTTTGCTACACCCACCCACAGATTGATGTTTCGTTCCGGTTTGCGTCCGATATCCTGCCGGAAAAGAGTCAGCAGGCCGCCGGAGAATATATTGCTGAAATGATTCGCTCCGGAAATTATCAATGGGATGTGATCTGGATGGATCCGCTGATTTATCATCATGTCGCAATGGAACTTGATGACCGGGAGTGGGGCAAAAAATATCTCGTGGATTTTTCGGAAATTCCCGGCTTTACCGAGCGCCATGTCGCGTCGTTGATCGAGGGGGAGTATACGTCCCGCTATACCGGAGGAATCTGTACCGGGCCGTATATCGAAGGGTTTTACTATGCGCTGTGGTATAATCGGGATCTGCTCGGGAAGCTGGGGATTTCGCTGGATGAAGAGCAGGTGGATGAAAGTGACCTGCTCAAGTGCATTGCAAAACTGGGGCAGTACAACCGGCAGCAGGAACGACCGGCCTCGCTCCTGGTGGATTTTGAAAATGCCGGATCCGTTTCGCGGTTTCTCGTGAGCCTTAAATGTTCGCTCAGTGATTGCCCGGAAGGCGGAGAGGCTGTCACCGTGAGCAACCGGCTGATCTCCCTGATTGAGCAGATGTCCGAGGCCGCACAGCCGGACTGTCCGCTGGTTCTGGAGGCGGACTCCTGGAGTGAGGCGGCCCGCGCTCTGATCGATGGGCAGGCCCTGTTTTTCTGTGATGCGACCTGGCGGTATAACGCCTTTGAATCTCTGGATCCGGAGGGTTTGAAAAAACTTGGGCTGGCTCCGCCTCCGGAATTCTCGGACGGATGCCGGCATGCGATCCGGGGATATATTTCAACATGGGCTGTTCTGAAGGATGCCCCCGGGTGTGATGAGGGTATTTCACTGATGGAATACTGGAGCCGGCCTTCGATTGCCGAAAAATGGATCCGTTACACGAAGAGCCCGACTGGGCTAAAGGGAAGCCTGTATGATCCTCTTTACGGAAAGGATGCGTTTGCGGATTACCAGCGGCGACTTGTAACACAGCACCGGCATGCCCTGCTGGACCCGTTGCTGTTTCGTGACGAAGTCATGGATGAAGAATTTGAATTGCTGGAATATGCCGAGCATCTGCTGCTGGGCAAAGTGCCTGATACGGAGGCGCAGTAACATGCGGGTGGTATTTCATGGTTAAGCTCATCTATTCTCTTGCCTTCAAGATCGGTCTGGGAATCTTCCTGATCACGGCGATCCTGCTTTCCGGCCTCGAGGCGTTTTATGCCTATTATTACAGCAAACAGGTCGATGACGGTCTCTACCTTAAGGCACAGATTCCCGGCCGCCTCATGCTGCGGCAGGATATCCCCTATGCAATTGTGCGCGATCCGGATGCGCTTGAACGGCTGGTGGGTGAAAAGGTGGAAGTCGCCGCGGTCAGTCAGCCGGATCAAACCATCTATTATTGCAGTCATGACGAGCTGGAAGGGGCGGATGTCAGTACTGTATTCGGAAAAATGTTTTCCAACCGGGCCGTCGTGCTTGAATCGGGGACGAGTATTGTGCGGCTGAAGGAGGGCGGTAAAAACTATCTGCTGGTCACATCGCCCCTCTATCACGAGGAGCAATGGCTGGGCAACTTTCATATGAAGATGGCAACCGGGAATGCGGAGGTTCTCAAGCGGGGGCACATGCTCGGATTCTTCATCGGATTCATGGTTAGCATTTTCCTGATCACCGTCGTGGGCGCCCTGCTGGTGCATGTGCTGACAACGCCGCGCCTGAACGATATGCTCGATTGCTTGAACGGGGTTCGGCAGGGTGACCTGAGCGGCCGCGTCCGGCGGAACATCTCGCGCGACGAGCTGGGGCAACTGGCCCGCGGTGTGAATGGCATGATTGAGGACCTCTCGCGCCGTCGCCTTCATCAGGATCGTCTCTCCATGCAGCTGAAGGCGGCAAAGGACGATGCGGAAAAAGCCAGTCGTGCCAAGAGCGAGTTTCTCGCCAACATGAGTCATGAAATCCGTACTCCGATGAACGGGGTGCTGGGAATGACCCAGCTGATGACAGATACCCAGCTGACCGGCGAGCAGCGCGAATATGTGGAGACGATTTCTGCTTCGGCCGAAAATCTTCTGAAAATCATCAATAATATCCTCGATCTCTCTCGGATCGAGATGGGGAAATTCCAGCTGAATATTGATACCGTGGATTTGGTGAAGATGCTTAACGAGCTGGAAACCTTCTTCTCGCCAGGTGTTCGGAAAAAGGGGCTGGAGCTGAAGGTTGACTGTCCGGATAACCTGCCCCGCGTGCGTGCCGATGAGGGCAGCCTGCGGCAGATCCTGATTAATCTGATGGCGAATGCCGTCAAGTTTACACAGAGGGGGCACGTTGAGGTCGGGGTGCGCTGCGTGGGGATGACGGGCAACGAATGCACGCTATGCTTCCGCGTCTCGGATACCGGCATCGGGATCACCAAAGAGGCGCAGGAGATTATTTTTCAGGAATTCACGCAGGCGGACGGATCGCATACGCGGCAATACGGCGGCACCGGACTCGGGCTGGCAATCTCCAAAAAGATGGTTGAAACCATGGGCGGACGCCTCTATGTCACCAGCGAGCCGGACAAGGGGGCTGAATTTGCATTTAATATTACGGTGAACATGGAGGATGGTTCGGCCGATGAAATTCATCGCCGCCAGAAGTCTGAGTTGCAGAAGAGCAGATTTGATCTTGCTGTGCTTCTGGTGGAGGATAACAAACTGAACCAGCAGGTGATTTCCAAGATGCTGATCAAGCTCGGTTGTCGCGTGGATATCGCGGATAATGGCCGCGATGCGCTTAACCTCCTGCGGCTGACCCATCCTCCGGAAGATCGTCCCCGTTATGACCTGATTCTCATGGATGTCCAGATGCCGATCATGGATGGGCTGAAAGCCACCGCCATGATCCGGGCCCAGGAGGGGGCGGACTCTCATATTCCGGTGATCGCCATCACGGCCCACGCCATGAAAGGTGATCGTGAAAAATTTCTCGAAGAGGGTATGGATGGCTACATTTCAAAGCCCGTTCGGCGCGAGGACCTTTGCGCGACCCTTCAGGAATACAGCTGAATTCCGGCCTGCTCTGCCATTCCCTTAGATTTGCCGGCTCTTTAAATCGTCTGTTCTGAAATAAATCATATTTATTGTGAAAGAAATATTTGGACCCATCCGTTGGTTGCAGGATATATCTTCATTAAACCCAAGGAAGGATGCTCAGATGCACGGTAACGGAAAAGTCCCAATGTTCAAAATGCGCCCTCATACCGGAACTCTGGTGGGGGCTATTGTTGTTTTGGTACTGGGACTGACCTTCTTTCTGGAAGGGCGCAGCGATCCGGGCGATATTCCGGGGCAGCGCCGGGCGGATCTGATCCTTGTCATTTCCATTGTGATTTCGGGGCTGCTGTTTATCGTGGCCACGGCCCGGATGTGGTTTAAGCACCTGTGGCATGACCGCTATAAATAAGGGGCTTTGAAATCCGGTTTCCGCTCTCCTGAGCACAGACTGAAAAAAAGCTCGAAACATTTGACCTGACTGCTAACGTGTTACTGTGAATCCGATAAACCATTTTGAGCAGAACCGTCCTATTCACCTTGCATTGCGGGATGTCTATTTTGAAAAGGCCGTCGAGCTGGTTGCCGCCAGCGAACAGCTGGCCGGCGCTGAACTGCTGGTGAAGGACTTTGAAGAGATGCTGTTCATGCTCCGCACCGCCCGGAAGCATGCCCGTTTCGCAATTCGACATACGGGAAAAAACGGGCACGACGAACAGTTCAGCCTGTTTATCAATCTGCTGGCCGGAAACGTGAAGGCGGTTCTCTCCATGATCAACCTCAAAGGCATGGTTGAAAGTTCCCATGGGTCGTCATTCAGTTTTCTCGGGGTCAATCAGGCGTCCGCCGGTCTTCAGGCCGAAGAATATCAGCGCCGGGCGATGGATATTGTCCGTTCCATCCAAAACACGGTTCGGCTGGCCCGGGAGCCCTTCGAAAAGCTCAAGCAGGAAAACCGTAGCTGTTTTGACGACGAGGAGTCTGCCCGGTATAAAAAAGCGCGCGAGCATTATGAAAGCCTGCTGATGCAAAAGCAGCGGCCGCCCCGGGTTCCGGCCCTGATGCGCCGATTCCTTCGTTTCTGAACCGTCAGTTCCGGCTGAACTTTCGGTCGAGCTCCGTGAAGCTGGTATAAATCAGTGTCGGTCTTCCCCGTGGAGAGGTATAGGGCATCTCCGTCGTCGCCAGATCTGCCACCAGACGTTCAATTTCCCGATCCGAAAGCCGTTCCTTCACCCGCACCGCCGTCTGGCAGGCCGCTTGGGCAACCACATCCTGCAGCAGTTCACGGGTTCCGCGCTGCCTGCCCGCCTTATCCAGCGCCCGCGCCATTTCGATCAGGAGCGATTCCGCCGGACCCTCCTGAACGTAGATCGGCAGCGCATCGACAATAAAGCTGTCACCGCCGAATTCCGAAACCCCGAATCCAAGCTCCTGCAACAGATCGAGATGACGCCGGACCACCATCGCATCCGCCGGCAGCAGCTCGATGGTCTCCGGAGCCAGCAGGCCCTGTTTCTGGACCTGATGCTCGTGGACCGCCCGGATGAAACGCTCAAACAGCACCCGCTCGTGGGCTGCCCGGGGCTCCATCAGGACATAGCCGTCCTCTGTTTCGAGCACGACATAATTCCCTCCAATCTGGCCGACAATACGGCACCAGCCCCACGGACTTTTTACCGAGTCGGTTTCCGGTTTTTCAGCCTTCGGTTCCGGCGCGGGTTCCACGGTAACGGATATTTTTGCAACCGGTGCCGGAGCCGGCGTCTTTTTCGGGGATGCTGCGGAATGAATTATTTCCGGACGAACAAGCAGTTCCTCCATCTGTCGTTGTGTCTCGATCACCGGGCGAACCGGGCGGGGCGGTGGCAGAACAACCCGCTCCTCCTCCGGTATTTCCGGTTCCGGCGCATCAAAACGTGGGTTCAACGCGTTCTGAAGCGCAGCGGCAATGGCGTCGCGCAGGGCGTTTGGCTGATGAAAGCGGACCTCTTTCTTGGTCGGGTGTACATTCACATCCACCAGCGCAGGTTCCATTTCAATGAAGAGGAAAACCGCCGGATAACGCCCTTTGGCAATCAGGGCGTGATAGGCCTCGTTCAGCGCGTGATAAACCACCGGCGCCGCCGCGGGGCGGTTGTTGACAAAAATATACTGATCCTGCCGGTCCTTGCGGCCGGTCTGCGGCAGGCCGGCATAACCGTGAATGGTATAGTCGCCGACAGTATGCCTGACCGGAAGCAGCTGCTTGAAGAAGGCGGGGCTGTAAAGTTCGCCGATCCGGTCCTCCATGGTGCCGGACATCGGTAGCTGATAAACCATCCGCTCATCCACTTTCAGGCTCATGCCGACGTCAGGATGGGCGAGGGCATGCACCAGAAAAAGCTGGCGAATGTGCGCCAGCTCGGTTTGTTCGGCGCGCAGGAATTTACGGCGGGCCGGCACATTGAAGAAAAGGTTGCGGATCTCGATCCGGGTTCCGACCGGGCAGCCGATATCATCAACGCTCAGCAGTTTTCCTCCGGCGATCTGGATCTCGGTGCCGGAGAGCTCTTCTTCGGGGCGGGAGATCAGCGAAAAGCGGGAGACGGAAGAGATGGCGGCCAGCGCTTCGCCGCGGAACCCCAGTGTATGAATGTTTTCGATATCGGCTTCGGAGCGGATTTTACTGGTGGCATGCCGCTCAATGCTGAGCAGGGCCTGGTCGCGATTCATGCCGCAACCGTTATCGGTAACCGCCATCAGCTGGCGTCCGCCTTGAATCACTTCGATATCCACCTGCGTTGCACCGGCATCCAGAGCATTTTCAAAGAGCTCCTTGATGGCGGAGGCGGGGCGTTCGACAACCTCGCCGGCGGCAATCTTGTTGATTACCTGATCGGGGAGCAGCTGGATGACGGGTTTACTGGACATGCGGCGCAATGTAGCAGAATCCACTACGCCATGCCGACCGAAGAATGTCGTTTATCTGCTGCCGCCGCTTAGAAGGAGTCGGTAATGATCACTTCGTCCAGCGGCAGCTTGTCCTTGCCTTCATCGGCTTCACCGATCGCTTTGCCGATCGCAACAAAAAGGCAGATGGCGTGATCGTCCGGCAGGTTGATCAGGTCGGAAACGGCATCAAAGTCAAATCCGTCCATGGGGCAGGAGTCGTAGCCCATGGATTTTGCGGCGAGCATCAGAGTCTGGGCGGCAATTCCGCAGGAGCGCATGGCTTCGTCACGCTGGACCTGATCGAGGCCGTTGTAGTAATCACGCATGGCCGGTACAATAAATTCCCGGACCGGCTCCGGCGCGGAACGCCAGTAGCGGATCGGCTCCTTTTCCCACGCCTTCAGGTCGGCGCAGAGAATAATCAGCAGGGAGGCTTCGGTCACCTGCGCCTGATCCCACGAGGCCGCCCGGATCTTTTCACGCAGCGTTTTGTCCTGAACCACGACAAAGCGCCAGTTCTGGATGTTAAATGCCGTCGGCGACTGCACCGCCAGGGAGAGCAGTTTATCGATCTCTTTCTTGTTCATTTTATGGTCGGCATCAAAATGCCGGACCGCCCGGCGGGCCTGGATCGCTGCAGCAACATTCATGATCGATCTACTCCTTTGAAAATCAACGCGTGCAGGATAGGTAAGAAGCGCTTGGAAGGAAAGGGTTTAGTTACAAAACCGGACGGAGGCTGCGGCTTCCGTCCGGTCGGGTTGCAATGGCTGTATTGCGGCGTTTACGGACGAATATTACGCCGGTGATAATGCATGCTGAATTCCTGTTTGCTGTTGGCCGCCAGCTCGATTTCAAACTTCAGGGTTGAGGCGTCGTCGAGTGTATATTCCATATTGCATGCCTCCATGTCCCACTGCCCGTCGATGTGCTGGATCAGGGTCAGTCGTGCGGGGGTATCCTTGAAGTTTTCGATGGTGGCGGTGATCAGCTCATCCGTGTCGTGAAGCACGATTTTTCCGTCATTGTTGCGGCGGATGTTGATTTGCTTGTCGTTCATTTTTTTCTGTACCACGGTGATGTCGCGGCTGTCGCCGATATAGATTTTCATCGCTTCGCCCACCGGAACCGGCTGGGTATTATCCTCGCCCAGCACAATCGTGCCGCCGCGTCCGTCGTCCTGATAAACCCGGGCTTTGCCGCCGTTGAGCGCAAATTCACCGAGTCCGTTTGCTTTTGTGTTTTTGATCACATAGGAGACCGGAATGCCGACATTGCCTCCGACATACTCCGGATCCCACGGCAGGGCGGCGGCGTCAAAGGTCCATACCTTCTCGACGGCGATTTCGCCCGGCGAGAGAAAGAGCAACTGCTTGGTTTCCTCGTGCTGGATGCCGCGCTCGAAGGCTTCGCCGTAGTCGAGCAGGACGCGGGCGTTTTCGAAATCTTCGCCCGAAAAGTTGCGCAGTACCAGATGGCTCTTGAAATCGACCTGTGTTTCATTCTTGTCGGCTACCAGTTTATAAGTCACGAGCCGGTCAATGTTGTACAGCAGGTAGGAAATCCGAACGGTTTCCTGCACGGCTTCCGCACTGCTGATTTCCCACACCAGCGCCTGTTCATTCGGCGGATAGCTGACGTTGAGCAGAGTGACGGAATCCGGGTGATCGATCACCTGCAGCCGGATGGAGTCGGCATCAATGCTCACGCCGTTCCACGAAAAGTCCACCTGGTTGAGGCCTTGCTGCAGGGTGAGTACGCGCTCCTCCTCAATCAGTGTGACCGTGGGATTGTCGAGCCGGATGTCGGTGTCGGCGCGTTCCGGCAAGGCGACCATTTTGATGCGGGCCGTTGCCGATGTGGCCGTGAGTGCTGCGATAGCCAGTATGACGGTTAAATATTTCATGATATTCTCCGGTTAAAATTAAAAGCGGTTTTCGCCAAGGCGGGTGGTGAGGGTGTAGGTGAAGGTCTTTACCGACTCCGCCGGCAGTTCGAGGGTAAACTTGACGGTGTCCGAGTCGTCTTTTTCGAAGGTTCCGAAATCGCCGGCCTTTTCGAGCGTCCAGTAGGGGGTATGGAAGTTCCGCTTAATTTCGACCTTTACCGGGACATTGCGCGTATTGCGCACTTCGATCCGGAAGTCGTAGGTCGTATCCCAGCCACTGACATTTCCCTCATTATTGAAGCGGAAATTGCCGGTCGCAACCTTCATCAGTTTCGGCTCAACGATCACATCCTGAACTCCGCCCAGATCGAGTTCCACCTTTTCGCCGACGGGAATATATTTAAAATTCGACTGTCCTTCGTAGGCCAGATGTTCGTTTTCGCCCGTACTGCGATAAACCTTCATTGCACCGCCGGGAATCGGGGTTTCGCCCAGGGCATGATCGGTATCATTCGTGAAACTCAGAAAACGGCGCGTCTGCATACCATAGCGATCTTCTTCGTATTTATAGAGGTTTTTCACCGGGATTTCCGAAACGTCAAAACTCGGCAGGCGCTTGGACCACGTGTTCGGAATCGTTTCCGTTCCCTCGATCGTATAAAGAAAATATTCGCTCAGGCCCTCCTTGACGATTTCTTTGGGAGCTTCGTCCAGAGCGATGCTTTTCACAATGCGGGAACTGGGTTTGCTGAGTTTCATTTTAGGGCGCTCAATAGCACCACTATCGTAACTATAATAATCGAGTGTAATCTCCCCCGGTCTTCCATACGGCGGTTGCTGTTGGGCGAGCTGGGCAATCTGGTCGATCAGGTGCACCTGTCCGACAATCAGCCGGACCTGAGCATTTTCATAATCCTCGCCGCTGTTGTTGGTGACGCGTACATAGCCCTGCAGGCGCAGGCTGGTTTCGTCCGGCGACAGCGTTCCCATGTAGAATGCCCGCCACGACAGGCCGCTGGTGAGGTAGCTGATCTCCACCGGCGACTTCCCGCTGATCCGGCTGTTCACGTTCCAGAGCCCGAGGTTGTTGACGCGCGGCGGATAAACCAGGTCCTGAATATCGATCCGGTCCGCGTTGGCCTTGGGAATCATCTCCAGGCTGGTCGGATCAATCAGCGTGTTTTCCCATGAAAACTGCAGTTTATTATCCCCTTCCTTCAGGGTCAGGTCGCGCTGCTCGCGCACCAGGGTCATATCGGCCGAGTTATAGATGGTCAGCTGGACGGTATCACGCGTCGGGATCGTGACCAGATCCACCTTGGCCTGTGCCGCGCCGCACAGCGCCGCTGTTACGAGGATGGTTGCTGTTCGTTTCATATTCACCTCATTTTCGTGTTCCATGACGAACGGTCAGTTCGTAGTTGATTCTCTTCTTGCTCCACGGTTCGAGCCGGACGGTAAAGCGAATGTGTCCGGCATCATATTTTTCAAACGGATCATCCGTGCGGAGATTCCAGTCGTTTGATCCGGTGGCGCGCGTGATCTCCACTTCAACCGGCAGATCACGCGTGTTATTGATCTCAATGGTCCAGTTGGTAGTTTCATCCCAGCCGGAGATCTCGCCATCGGAATTAAACTGATAGGTATCCGTGCGGGTGCGCATCAGTCTGGGTTCCACAACGACCTGCTGCGCCGGACCGAGCTCCAGCTCCACCTCCTCGCCGACCGGGATATATTTAATACCGGTGGCGCCGATGTAGCTCAGGTCGTATACGGAGTTTCCAGCTCTTTCTACATTGCGAAACATCCGAACAAAGCCGTTTGGTAACGGCGTTTCGCCGAGCTTGCAGGTTTCGGTGTTGGCGAAGGAGAGGAATCGGATTGCGTTGGGGCCCCATCGCTCTTCGTCAAATTTATAGAGATTAGTTACGCCGATTTCCTGCACATCGAACGATGGCAGTCGCTTACCCCAACCGTCCGGGATCGTTTCGTGCCCTTCGATCGTGTAGAGCTGGTATTCGCTCAGCGCCTGTTTGATGATTTCCCTCTTAAAGAACGCGGATTTATCCACGACCTGACCACTCCAGCTATAGGAAGAGATAAACGATACGGATCCTTCCAGATCCATAATCTCTGGTACGCCTCCCATCGAAGCAAGGGCTCCAGACGTGGGCTGGATCCCGTCTGGGGCGCCGTATGGATATTGCCGTTGTGCCAACGCAACGATCTTTTCTTCCAGATTGATTTCCCCGACGACGAGGCGGGTCTGGGCGTTTTCGTAGTCTTCACCGCTGGCGTTGTCGACGCGGACAAAAGAGCGCAGTTGCATGGTTTGTTCGTCCGGCGCGAGCGTGGCTTCGTAAAAGGCTTTCCATTGAAGTCCGCAGGTAAAATAGGTCAGCTCAAATTCGGCCTCGCCGTCAAATTCGGAAAAGATGGTCCAGCGCGCGAGTTCGTTGAGGCGCGGCGGATAGACCAGCTGGGTAATCTCGATTTGGTCGGCGTGGGTCTTTGGTTCGAGCGACAGCGAGGTCGGATCGATCTGCGTATTGCTCCACATAAACTGCAGCCAGTTCCAGCCGCGCTTGAGGGTCAGTCTGCGGGTTTCGCGCACCAGCGTCAGGTCTTCGGCGTTGTAGATCGTCAGCTGCACGTCGTCGCGTCGCGGCAGTATGTTTAGCTCGATATTGCTGGCCGGAGCGAACGGCTTTTCGGCGCGCAGTTCGGCGAGGGAAGGGACGGCTCGCTGAGTTGTCCGCTCCGTCAGGGCAGGCGGGCCGCCTGCGGTACGGTCGGGTTTTGCAGGCGGGCCGCCTGCGGTACGGTCTTGTTTTGCAGGCGGGCCGCTTGCGGTACGGTCGGGTTTGGGGAGGAAGAATTTACTGTGGGCGGTTTGCGGAGGGGTCGGTGCTGGGTCTTTGACTAAGTTGATCCCGAAAACTATGGCAATACTTGCGGCTGCCGCGAGAAGGGCAACGGTGCGGAATGGAATAGTTTTTCGCGGCGGTTTTGCACGCAGTACTTCGGCAATGAGTTTTTCGGGAACTTCGGGCTGAACCTTCAGGAGATCGAGCGCGGCAAACTGTCGCCGGATTTGTTCGAGTCCGGCGCTGCATTCGGCGCAGGTTCCGAGGTGGGCCGTGATTTCTTCCGCCGGCCCGTTTTCAAGCAGGCCGAAGTGATAGTCGCGGAGCTGGTCGGTGTTATAATGCATCACAGAACCCCTCCCTTTGGCAGTTGAGTGGAGAGCTTTTTCAGGGCGCGGGACATATGGGACTTCACGGTGCCGAGTGAGCAGCCCATGATTTGCGCGACTTCCGGATAGGTGTGTCCCTGATAGTAGGCCAGAACCAGCGCGGCCCGCTGCTGCGGCGGAAGGGTTTCAAGTGCGGCCTGCACAACCTGCCGCAGTTCGCTTTGCTCCGCATGGTCGGATGGATCGTGTGCGTCGGAGCGGGCGGTATCCTCGTTTTCGAACGGTTCGGTCTGGAGGCGTCGTGCGTTGCGGCGCAGGCGGTCGACGGCAATTCGGGTGGCGATGGTGTAGAGCCATCCCTTGAATTTTGCGCCGGACCGGTAGGTGTGCGCCTTGCGATGCACCCGCAGGAAGGTTTCCTGAAAGCAGTCTTCCGCGATTTCGCTGTTTTGAACCATGCGCATGAGGTAGCCGTACAACAGGTTCCGGTATCGATGGACGAGGGTCGGGAACGCGGATTCGTCGCCGTCCCGGTACGCTTCCATAAGAAGTTCGTCTGTCCGCTCCATCAAAATTTGCCTGTTCCTTTACCTGCTCATACGCCTGCCGAGCCGATCCAGTTTACACAAAGAGACAAAAAAGTTCATGAGGAATGTCGGGCGATTCGGAAAAGTGCGAATTCCCGCTTCCAAAACAGGAGCGCTTCGGCGAATAATATGGGCCGTTTTATTAACAAAGGGGCACGTTATGCTGGATATTCGTTTTGTTCGTGAAAATGCTGAAGCCGTGAAGGCCGCCATGGCCAATCGTAATGCCGATGTGGATGTAGACGCCGTGCTGGCGCTCGATTCCCGCCGGCGCGCCATTGTTGCCGAGGCCGAAGAGCTGAAGGCCGAGCGCAACCGTATTTCCAAAAGCATCGGCCAGATGATCAAGGAGGGCGGCAATCCTGAAGAGATCAAGGCGCAGGTCCGCGAAATGGGCGACAAAATTTCCGCGTTCGACGAAGAGCTCCGCGAAGTCGATGCAAAGCTCCGCGAAAGTCTGCTCTTTATTCCCAACATGCCGTCTGCGACCACGCCGGTCGGCAAGGATGAAAACGATAATCCGGTGGTCCGTTCCTGGGGCGAAAAGAAATCCTTTGATTTTGAGCCGAAGCCGCATTGGGATCTGGGAACTGCGCTGGGCATGTTTGATTTTGAGCGCGGCGCCAAGATTGCCGGCTCCGGCTTCCCGCTGTTCAAGGGGCGGGGTGCCAAGCTGGAGCGCGCACTGATCCAGTTCATGCTCGATCTGCATACCGAGGAAAACGGGTACACGGAAATTGCGCCGCCGTTCATGTGCAACGCCACCGCCATGACCGGCACCGGCCAGCTGCCGAAGTTTGCCGAAGACATGTATAACGTGCAGCTCGACGAGCTCTATCCGATCCCGACCGCCGAAGTGCCGGTCACCAATATGTACGGCAACGAAATCCTCGATCAGAAACTGCCGATCTGCCATACCGCCTACACGCCCTGCTTCCGTCGCGAAGCCGGTTCCGCCGGCAAGGATACGCGCGGACTGCTGCGCGTTCATCAGTTTGACAAGGTCGAGCTGGTCAAGTTTACCACGCCCGAAACCTCCGAAGAGGAGCATGAAAAGCTGACGGCCGATGCCGAAAAGGTGCTGCAGAAGCTGGGCCTGCACTATCGCGTGATCGAGCTCTGCACCGGCGACATCGGATTCAGTGCCGCCAAGTGCTACGACATCGAGCTGTGGGCGCCGGCGCAGGATAAGTGGCTGGAAGTGTCCTCCTGCTCCAACTTCAAGGATTACCAGGCGCGCCGCGCCAACATCCGCTACCGCGGTGAAGACGGTAAACCGGCGTTTGTGCACACGCTCAACGGCTCCGGCGTCGCATTGCCGCGCCTTGTGATCGCCATCATGGAAAACTATCAGAATGCCGACGGCTCCATTGATCTGCCGGAAGCGCTCTGGTCCTACATGGGCGGCCTGCAGAAGCTGGAAGTTTAAACGGCTGAATCCCAGCCGAATTCGTTCGGAACAATGTTGCTGAATTTGGTGCTCGAGCGGGGCTCGGCCATCATGTCGGCCACGGTGTCGCGCCAGGTGGCATAGTGGGCGGTTTCCTTGTGCTTTGCCGCGTCTTCCGGTTCCCGGTAGACTTCGACGAGAACGAAACGGGTGGGATCATCCTGCTGTTCGAGGAAATCAAACCGCGCAATACCCTCTTCCTGAATAGAGTTTTCCGCGTTGGCAACGGTTGCGGCTTTGAAGGCTTCGATGCACTCCGGCTTCACGTGAATGAATACATGGACGATAAACATGGCCGTCTCCTCTGGTTATTTGTTCAGGACCCATCGCTTGTTGTGCCAGAAATACTGTTCCGGCGTTTTCAGAATTTCTGCGGTAAAGGCGTTCATGATTTCCTGCATCATGCGCTCCTGATCCGCATCGCGGTCGGCAGCCTCCGGATCGGACCGGATGGGATCAAGCAGGACGGCGTCGTGCTTCGTCCAGCCGATGCGCCGGACAAAGATCGGGTAGATCGGGCAGTCGGCCAGCTGGGCAAAGTGGGCGGCTCCGGGCGCAATCGTAGCCTTGCCGTTCAGGAAGTCGACGGTAACGCCTCGGTTTTTGGAATTAATGTCCGGCAGGATCGCGAGGATTTTTCCCTGCTTGATCCGGTCGGCCACGCCTTTCCAGATTTTTGATTCGCGGTGCAGGACCTCCAGATTAAACGAGCGGCGCATCTTGTTGATGTAGTTGTTCAGCAGCGGATTTTTCTGTTTGCGGACAATTACAAAAAGCGGGAATCCCAACAGGTCGCCAGCAATCCCGGCGATTTCCCAGTTCCCCATGTGCGGCGTGGCGAGGATAAAGCCGTTTTCGCAATCATCAAGAATACGACGCAGATCACCCTCCAGACTCGCCAGCGGCATTTTCCGGATTTTATCGGTAGTCAGTTTGGTAAAGCGGAACCCGTCGATGGCATTGAAAACCAGATTGCGCCAGGCCAGCCAGGCAACGCGCCGGACCGCTTTTTCGTCCGCTTTCGGTCCCAGCACCTGCCGGACCCGTTGTCGCGTGCGTTTGACGTGCACCCGCCCGATAAAGTGCGATGCCGCCGCCACCAGCCAGCCGAGCGACAGGGCAACGCGCAACGGAAGTATGCGAATCAGCCCGCCAAAGGTAACGACGATGATGTATTCCAGAACGTGTGATGGTTTGTATTTCATGAGCGTAAGAAGGGATTAGTCACCAGGCATAAGGCCCTGATGCATTGTCTTGCCTGTTTTCGGGTGCGGAAAATCATCTTATGTCCTATTGCTTTCTCTTATTCCATTTGCGTTCTGGCGGCGGGTTACGCAGAGCATCGGATTTTCCGGCAATATAGACCAGTCCTTCGCCAATGGCATGCTCAACCTGTCGTTCAAATTCAGGGCTGGGGCGCACCCGGAAGGCGTGGTCGGCGTTGATAAACACCTTCTGGCCATCGACAAACTCGATGCACAGGTTGAGCGGAATGCTTCCGGGGTGGGCATCCGTGATATTGCGCAGAATCTTTATCACCTGTTCATTAACGCCCATTTCCGGCAGATGAATGCTCACGCGGTCGCAAAAGAGGCTGGTGGCCTGTTCCAGCGGAAAGATTTCCATCACCTGCAGTTTCGTGTCGCCACCGTCCTCTTCCATCATAATACCGCCGAACATCAATGTGGCATCGTCTGCCAGCAGGTCGCCATACTGTTCATACGGTCCGGGGAAAATGATGGCGCTGATGGAGCCTTCGAGCCCTTCAAGCCGGAAGGTGGCCATTGGCTTCTGATCCTTTTTGGTGAACAGCTTGCGCATTTCGGTCACCATTCCGCCGATGCGGGTCCGTGTTCCGGGGGGCAGTTTGGTGATATCCTTCATGCGCGTCAGGGCAAAGCGGTCCAGCGCCCATTCATGCTGCGCCAGCGGATGGCCGGAAATGTAAAACCCGATCAGCTCCTTTTCTGCAGCGAGCATGTCCGATTCCGACCACGGTTTCACTTCCGGCAGCTCTTCGTCGGAGCTTTCGCCTTTGCTCTCTTCGGTGTCGGCCAGCATGTCGAACATGGAGCACTGGCCGGACGCTTTGTCCTTGAGCGCTTCGGCCGCGCGGCCGATAGCGGTGTCGATCCCGGCAAAGAGGCGGGCGCGATGTACTCCGGTAAAGTCAAATGCGCCGGAACGGATCAGGTTTTCCAGCACCTTTTTATTGGCGGAGGGCACGCGTGCGCAAAAATCCATCAGGCCGGTATAGAGCCCGTTATCGTCGCGTTCGCGTACGATATCGGCCACGACGCCTTCGCCGACCCCCTTGATCGCCGCCATGCCGAAGCGGATGCCGCTGCCGTCGGGAACGGCGTTAAAGCGGGCGATGGATTCGTTGACGCACGGCGCCATCACCTCAATGCCCACTTCTTTGGCCTCGCCGATAAAGCCGGTCAGCTTTTCGGAGTTGCCCATTTCACCCGAGAGCAGGGCCGCCATGAATTCAGCCGGATAATGCGCCTTCAGCCAGGCGGTCTGGTAGGTGACGAATCCGTACGCGGTGGAGTGCGACTTGTTGAAGCCGTACTGGGCAAACTTTTCGATATTGTCGAAAATCATGTTCGCCTGTTTTTCGGGAATCTGGTTGGCCGACAGGCAGCCGTCCACAAACTTGCCGCGCTGCTGCGCCATGACCTCCGGCTTTTTCTTGCCCATGGCGCGGCGCAGAATATCCCCTTCGCCCAGTGTAAAGCCGGCCAGGTCGCGCGCGGCCTGCTGGATCTGTTCCTGATAGACGATAATGCCGTTGGTCTCTTTCAGGATCGGCTCGAGAATCGGGTGGTCGTATTTAATCTCTTCCTGCCCGTGCTTTCGCTTGGTGTAGGTGGGAATAAACTGCATCGGACCCGGGCGGTAGAGGGCCAGAATGGCGATAATGTCTTCGATACAGTCCGGATTTACCTGCCGAAGCGTGTCGCGCATGCCGCCGGATTCCAACTGGAAGACGCCGACGGTGTCGCCGCGGGCCAGCAGCTCGAAGGTCTTCTGGTCGTCGATCGGCAGCTTTTCCGGATCAATCGCAATACCGTGATTCCGTTTGATCAGGTCGCAGGCTTCATAAATGATCGTCAGGTTTTTCAGCCCGAGAAAGTCCATTTTCAGCAGGCCGATCTCCTCCGTCGGCCCTTTTTCGAACTGGACCACGGTCAGCTTTTCCTTGGGCTCAACCGTCAGCGGAATAATTTCAATGAGCGGTTTTTCCCCGATCACCACGCCGGCGGCGTGCATTCCGGTATGGCGGGGCAGGCCTTCGAGCAGGCGCGCATACCGCATGATGCGCCGGGCGTTTTCGTCGGTTTCCGTGGCCCGTTTGAAGTCCGGACTTTCCGCCAGCGCCTTCTCAAGGGTTGTTCCGGGCGTATCGGGAATCAGCTTGGCCAGCTTATCGCACTCCGGCAGCGGGATTTCGAGCACGCGGCCGAGGTCGCGCATCAGGGTCTTAGCGCCGAGCGTTCCGAAGGTGATAATCTGGGCCACGCAGTCGTGCCCGTATTTTTCGCGCACATACTGAATGACCTGATAGCGCTTGGTCGGGCAGAAGTCGATATCGAAGTCCGGCGGCGACACGCGGTCCGGATTGAGGAACCGTTCGAAAATCAGGCTGTATTTCAGCGGGTCGATCGTGGTGATTTCGAGCGAATAGGCCAGCAGTGATCCGGCGCCGGACCCGCGACCGGGCCCCACGGGAATGCCCTGTCGGCGGGCCCACTGGATAAAGTCGGCGACCACGAGGAAATAGTTGATGTAGTTGGTCTTAACAATCACGCTCACTTCATAGTAGAAGCGCTCGTTGATCTCTTTTTCCCGCTCGTCTTTCGGATTGTCCAGATCCTCGATATCGTAAAGTTTTTTCAAGCCGCGCTTTCCGAGGTGCACCAGATAGTCGAGGTCCTTGCTGAATCCGTCGGGTAAGGGAAATTCCGGGAAATGGAGGTCCTCCGCCTTTTCCGGGAAGAAGAATTCCACGTTGCAGCGCCGGGCGATTTCGATGGTGTTGGAGATGGCCTCGGGATGGTCGGGAAACAAGGCAGCCATTTCGGCGCCGCTTTTCATGTAAAACTGGTCGCCTTCATAGCGGTGGCGATTGGGGTCGGCCACGAGATCGCCGCGCTGCAGGCAGATCAGGACGTCATGCGCCTCCGCGTGTTCCTTGCGGACATAGTGCACATCGTTGGTCGCCACCAGCGGCAGGCCGGTCCGTTTCGAAATTTCAATAATGTTGGGCAGGGCGGTTTTCTGGTCGGCCAGCCCATGATCCTGAATCTCCAGGAAAAAGTTGTTCGGTCCGAGGATATCCGAATATTCCCGAGCCAGCGCTTCGGCCTTATCGAGCTCTCCGAGCAGGCAGGCCTCGGTCACTTCGCCGCGCAGGCAGGCGGCCAGCCCGATGAGTCCCTTGCTGTATTGCCGCAGCCACTCCTTGTCGATACGCGGCTTGTAATGAACCCCTTCGAGGTGAGCCTTGGAAACCAGCCGGACCAGATTTTCATAGCCCTCCTGCGTTTCGGCCAGCAGCACCAGATGCATGTTGTTGCGCTGCGAGCGGACGGCGGGATCGGTGGAGTTCTGGGTGAATTCAACCCCGTGGCGGGCCACATACACCTCGCAGCCGATAATCGGCTTGATGCCGGCGCCGCGGCAGGCCTTGTAGAATTCAACCGCACCGAAAAGCACGCCGTGGTCGGTCATCGCCAGATAATCCATGCCCATTTCCTTGGCTGCCTTCACGGCATCCTTCACCTTCACGGCACTGTCGAGCAGGCTGTAGCAGGTGTGAAAATGCAGATGGCAGAACGGTACTTGGCTCATGAAAACAACTCCCCGGAAATTGAGGATGGAAGATAAAATCCGGCGCCGGCAAATAACAGGAAAAATTTCCGACGGATCCGGCGTTCGACGGTATCCGCACGTCCTGCAGACGCTTCCGGAAACACATTTATAAAACACGCACAACATTACCCATAATATCCGCTTGATTTTAGTAATGAGCATATGCTCATATGCGGCCAAGGAGAGATTCGATGCCGAGACCGGAAAACATTCGTGAAATTGATACCGCCCCGCAGGTGACGTGGTTTAAGCCCGCCGGCGTGCCTATGCGCAACCTGGAGGAAGTTGTACTGACGCTTGACGAGATCGAGGCCATACGCCTGGCCGACGCCGAAGGGCTCTATCAGGAGCAGGTCGCTGAGCAGATGAAAGTGTCACGTCCCACGGTAGGCCGGATTCTTGCATCGGCGCGCGGAAAGATCGCGGACGCGCTGGTGAACGGCAAGGCCATGCGCATTGAGGGCGGAACCGTGGTCTTCCGCGAAAAGGAACCGGGCAGCTGTCATGGACGTCATCGTCACGGACAGGGTCGCGGCGGGCACCAATAGAAAATATATAAAACAAGGAGGCATATCATGCCAAATGGAGATCGAACAGGTCCGGACGGTGCCGGATCAGGAACAGGACGAAGAATGGGTTATTGCGCCGGCAACGAAATGCCGGGAAGGCAGTCCGGCGGCGGACGCGGCATGGGACGGGGATTTCGCTGTGGAGGACGCGGCATGGGCCGCGGCGGAATGCGCGGCAACCGCTCCGACTCAGAGAATGCTCTGCTTCGTGAAGAGCTTGAGGCTTTGCGTATGCAGGTGGCGGCGCTCGGTCGGCAGATTGCAGAGCAGAAAGGATAGGGCCGGTCATGAAAATTGCAGTAACAACCTCCGGTGATCATCTGGATGCTCCGGTCGATCCGCGATTCGGGCGGGCGCCGCAGTTTCTGATTTTCGATACGGAAACCGAAGTGATCGGCATCAAGAAAAATACGCAGAATCTCAATGCGGCGCAGGGTGCGGGCATTCAGTCGGCAATGAACGTCTGTGAAGAATCGGTGGACTGCGTGATTACCGGAAACTGCGGCCCGAAAGCCTATGCAACGCTCAGTGCGGCCAATGTTTCGGTCTATATCGGCGTGGATTGCACGGTGGGCGAGGCCATTGAAAAGCTGAAACGCGGTGAGCTTGAAGTATCGCAGGAAGCCAACGTGGAAGGGCATTGGGCTTAGCATGCAGAGCTACACGGAATGTATTCCCTGTTTTGTCCGTCAGGCCTTCGATGCGCTGTGTATGGTTGGAAGCGACGAGCGTCAGCGTCATCGGGTGCTTCAGCGGGTATTGGTGGAGGCGGCGCGTTTCCCGCTGGACCGTCCTCCTCCGGCCATGGCGCAGGAGATTCATCGAATCATTCGCGAAGAGCTGCAAAACGCCGATCCCTACGCAAAAATCAAAGATGCGTCCACCCGGATTGCACTCGATCTTGCGGAAGAGGCCCGGGGCCTTATCAAGGCGTCCATCGAGCCGTTCCGCATGGCGGTCCGGTTCGCAATCGCCGGCAACATCATGGACTTTGCGCTGGCTTCGGCCTGGGACCGGCTGGATCTGAACAACTTTATTGAAAAGACGCGGCTTTATCCACTCGATGACGCTGCGGTCGGGCGGCTGCATCGGGCCGTTGATGCGGCGCAGTCCATACTCGTGCTGGGGGATAATTGCGGGGAAACCGTATTTGACCGCTTGCTGATCGAGCAGATGGCCGGGAAAAGGATTCATTATGCGGTCAAGGGGGCGCCGGTGATCAACGATGCAACGTTGGCGGATGCAATCGCCGCCGGACTGGATCAGGTGGCCGAATTGGTTGAAAACGGGAGCGATGCGCCCGGTACGCTGCTCGAAGACTGCTCCGAAGCGTTCTGTGAACTGTTTGATTCCGTTGACCTCGTGATTGCAAAGGGGCAGGCCAACTATGAAAGCCTCAACAGCGTCGCCCGGCCTGTCTTTTTCCTGACCCAGGTCAAATGCCCGGTGATCGGCCGGGATCTGGATGAACCGGTGGGCCGCTGGGTAATCCGTGAACATAAAGGGGCGGGCCGATGAAGATTGCCATTGCATCCGGCAAAGGCGGAACCGGCAAGACCACGCTCTCCTGCGCCATGGCATTTGCCATCGACGGACCGGTCCGGTTGCTCGACTGCGATGTCGAAGAGCCGAACAGCCACTTTTTTGTACATCCGGCCATCGAATCCGCGGAAGAGGTCTACAGTCTGGTGCCGGAAGTGGATCCTGAAAAATGCACCAATTGCGGAGCCTGCGGCCGGGTTTGCCGGTTCAGCGCGATTGTGCCGCTCGTTAAAAAAACGCTGGTTTTCAGCGAGCTGTGCCATAGCTGCGGCGGCTGTGCGCGGATTTGCCCGTCCGGCGCCATTACGGAAGTCCGGAAGCGGATCGGCACGATCGAAACCGGTCGGCGCGATCATGTTGAATTTATTTCCGGGCAGCTGGATGTCGGGCAGGCGATGTCACCTCCGGTCATCCGCGCCGTTCTGAATCGTGCATCGGAAGACGGCCTGACGATTGTCGACTCTCCGCCCGGAACGGCCTGTCCGTTTGTGACCGCCGTCAAGGGATGCGATGCCGTCATTCTGGTAACCGAACCTACGCCCTTCGGCCGGCATGATCTCGGACTGGCTGTTGAAACGGTTCGTGAGCTGGGCGTTCCCTTCGGCGTGGTTGTTAACCGCTCGACGGCAGAGGAAAACCTGATCAGCGAATACTGCAGGAAGGAAAACATTCCCCTTTTGCTTCAGATTCCCGAGGACCGGCGCGTGGCGCAGGCCTATTCCCGAGGCCGCCTGCTGACTGACGTCATGCCGGAACTGCGGGACGCCCTGCGTTCGCTTCCGCAGCAACTGGAGGAATTGGCATGAAAGAGCTGGTAATCATCAGTGGAAAAGGCGGAACGGGAAAAACCAGTGTGACCGCATCGTTTGCATCGTTGGCCGGCTCCTGTGTGCTGGCCGACTGCGATGTCGATGCCGCCGATCTGCACCTGATTCTGCGTCCGCAGGTTCTGCAACAGGAAACTTTCATGAGCGGCCACGCCGCGGCGATTCGCGAGGCGGACTGTACGCAGTGCGGGCTTTGCGAAACCCTGTGCCGCTTCGATGCCATTCATAACCTGACGGTGGATGCGGTCGGATGCGAAGGCTGTGGTGTATGCGTAGAATTCTGTCCGGCGTCCGCTATCGACTTCCCGGAGCAGGCCTGCGGCGAGTGGTTTGTTTCAGAAACGGCCTGCGGAAAAATGGTGCATGCCCGTATGCATCCGGGCGCGGAGAACTCCGGCAAGCTGGTTTCGCTGGTCCGGCAGGAAGCGCGCAGGATTGCGGAACAGAATCAAACCGATTTCATCCTGGTAGATGGACCACCCGGCATCGGCTGTCCGGTGATTGCTTCGATCACGGGCGCCGATGCCGTGCTGGTGGTTTCCGAGCCGACGCTCTCCGGTGAACACGACCTGAAGCGCGTGCTGCAGCTGGCCAGGCATTTCAAGGTGCAGGCGATGGTCTGTGTGAATAAGTGGGACATCAATCCGGACATGGCGCAGCGCATTGAGGAGCTGGCGCGCTCAATGGGCGCGGTTCCGGTGGGCCGGATCCCATACGACGCAGCAGTTACCGAAGCGCAGGTGAACGGGTGTTCGCTGGTCGAGCACTCCAGAGGGCCTGCCGCCAAGGCCGTTCGACAGGTTTGGGATGCGGTCAGGGCGGCGCCTGCTGAAACGGTGGGAGGAGCGCATGAGTAAGCCGTTGAAGACCCGGGCCCAGACCGTGATGGATGCCTTTGAGTCCCGCCCGAAAAATTTCGGGCCGATGCGTGATGCGTCGGCTCATGCAAAGATTACGGGCCCATGCGGCGACACCGTTGAGGTTTGGTTTCGTATTGACGGCGGGCGGATACGGCGCGGCACCTTTATGTCCGATGGTTGTGGCTATTCGTGTCACTGCTGCAGCACAGCGGTGAAGCTTGCAGAAGGAATGGTTCCCGACGCGGCGGCTGAAATAACCAGGGAACAGGTGCTGGCGGCTGCCGGCGAAATACCGCCGGATCACCGGCATTGTGCCCTGCTTGCGGCCAACACGATTCGCAAAGCATTGATGGAAAGGCCGGACTCAAAACCAAATAGCAGCCTGATCTCGAAAATCCGAAGGAAGTTTACGCGATGAATGAATCGATGCCATATGTAAAAATTCTGGTAGATAACCGGGCCGCGCCGGGGTTGGTCGCGGAGCACGGCTTTGCCGCATGGATAGAGGCCGGCGGAAAAAAGATACTCTTTGACTGCGGGCAGGGAGCCGCCCTGCGCCCGAACAGCGAACGGACGGCGTGTGATATCGTCCACGCGGATCTCTGGGTGCTGAGTCACGGCCATTACGATCATACCGGCGCATCCGATTATGTGCTGGAACGCAATCCCGAAATCCAGGTTTACGCCCATCACGGTATTTTCCGTGAGCGCTACAGTCTCCATCCCGAACAGCCGCCGAAAGAGATTTCCATGCCGTCCGAGCAGCGTCTCGTGGTGGCCAACCTTCCGGATTCCCAGCTGCATTGGGTGCGGGAGCCGTTGCAAGTGGCAGAAGGCGTCTGGGCCAGCGGTCCGATTCCCCGTAATCATCCTCTTGAGGATACCGGCGGGCCGTTTTATCTCGATAGCGAGGGTCACGATGCGGACGCGATTCCGGACGATCAGGCACTCTGGATTGAAACGCCGAGAGGGCTGCTGGTGATCTGCGGCTGCTGTCATTCCGGGCTGATCAATACGCTCGACTATGCGCGCCGGATGAGCGGCTTCGACAAGGTTTGGGGCATCATCGGCGGATTTCATCTGAAGCATGCATCCGAAGAGCGGCTTACGGCCACGGCTGCGGCCCTGAAGGAAATTGCACCGGATTTCATTACGCCGTGTCACTGCACCGGAGACGCTGCGATCGAGTATCTCAAAGAAACCCTTTCCATTCCCGTTGAGTCCGGATTTGCCGGTTATGTTGTTGATTAAGGAGAACCATGAGTACATGCAAGAGTCAGCCGGCGACCAATCCGGCACAGGATCAGGAAAAAGTCAATGCGCGCATGGCGCATATCAAGCATAAGATTTGTGTGCTGTCCGGCAAGGGCGGCGTCGGAAAAAGCACCGTCTCGGTGAATCTGGCAGCCGCCCTGGCCGAAGCCGGTAAAAAGGTGGGCCTGCTGGATGTGGATATTCATGGTCCCAGCATTCCGACCATGCTCGGGCTCAGGCCGCAGCCGTTTATGGGAACGGCCGATGCGATTGAGCCGGTGGTAGCTGGAAATCTGAAGGTGATGTCGGTCGGCTTTGTGAATGAAGATCTGGATGCGCCGTTCATCTGGCGCGGTCCGATGAAGATGGGTGTTATCACCCAGTTTCTCGGCGATGTGGAGTGGGGAGAGCTCGACTACCTGATCATCGACTGCCCGCCCGGAACCGGCGACGAGCCGCTCTCCGTCTGCCAGCTGATCAAGGAGCCCGCCGGTGCCGTCATCGTGACCACGCCGCAGAAGGTGGCCGCCGTGGATGTGCGCAAATCCCTGACCTTCTGCGGAAAACTGAATATGCCGGTATTGGGAATTGTTGAAAACATGAGCGGCTTTGCCTGCCCGAAGTGCGGTGAGGTCGTCAATATTTTCCATTCGGGCGGCGGTGCGGAGCTTGCGGCCGATTTCGGGGTGCCGTTTCTCGGTGCGCTTCCGATCGATCCGGCCATCGGGATGGCGTGCGACGCCGGCCAGCCGTTTGTCCAGAGTTACGCCGCCAGCGAAACCGCGCAGATCCTGCGCGAGATCATCCAGCCGCTTCTGCACATCAATCGGGGATAATGCGATGAAAAAACAGGTTCACCACGTTTTCTTTTCACCAACCGGAACAACCCGGGCGGTTATTGATGGGATCTGCCGGGGAACAGGGCTGGCCGACGGAGTGGTGATTGACCTGACGCACGACACCGGAGTCTCTTCTTCGTTTGGCCCGGAAGATCTGGTTGTGGTCGGCATGCCGGTTTATGCCGGCCGTCTGCCGAAACTGGCACTGGAACGGTTTGCCGCAATTTGCGGGAATGACGTACGCGTGGCCGCCGTGGTCGTGTATGGAAACCGCGCCTACGATGATGCCCTGCTGGAGCTGTGTGACTGTTGCTCAGAGCAGGGATTCCGCGTGGTCGGGGCCGCCGCATTTGTCGGGGAGCATTCCTTCTCTTCGTTGGAGGTCCCGATTGCGCAGGGCCGCCCGGATAAAGAGGATCTGGTGCGGGCAGAAGCCTTCGGCCAGCATGTGGCGGCGCAACTCCAGGCTCTCGATCTGGCCGAAATTCCCGGGAACCGCCCTTATAAGGATAATCCGGTATTTCCGGGCGCGGCGGCGGAATCGGATCCGGAACACTGTATCCGCTGCGGCCAATGCGTCGAGGTTTGTCCGGCGGATGCCATTACCATGTCTGCTGCATTACCGGAAACCAATGCGGAGGAATGCCTCTGGTGCGAAGCCTGCGTCCGGGCCTGCCCGACCCAGTCGCGCGCCGTGGTCCTGCCGAAGATCCGGGAAGTCGCCGAACGGCTGCACCAGACCTGTTCGGAACGCCGGGAGCCGAGCTGTTATTTTGAGGACGCCCAATGCTGAAACTGCTGCATGCCATTCAAAAGAAACTGATTCTTGCCATTCCGCTGACCATGCTGGCCGGCCTGGCCGCCGGGATCGTCTGGAATCCCGCTCCGCTCAAACAGCTTATCGTGCCGCTGACTTTTCTGATGGTCTTTCCGATGATGGTCAACCTGCAGCTGAAAAAGGTGATCGAAGGCGGTGACACCAAAGTCCAGCTGGTTACGCAGTTGCTGAACTTTACGATTATTCCGTTGTTTGCTTTCGGCATGGGTAAACTGTTTTTTGCCGATGCGCCCTATCTTGCTCTAGGGTTGCTGCTGGCCAGCCTGCTGCCTACATCCGGCATGACCATTTCCTGGACGGGGATGGCCAACGGCAACATGGCCGCAGCGGTCAAGATGACGGTCTTCGGGCTGATCATCGGGTCCATTCTAACGCCGATCTATATCAAGGGACTGATGGGAACAGTCATCGAAATTCCCATGGCAAAGATTTTTACTCAGATCATGGTGGTCGTGGTGCTTCCGCTGGTCCTGGGGAACATGACGCAGCGCCTGCTGATCCGGCGTTATGGGATGGCGCACTACCAGAAGGATCTCAAACCGATGTTCCCGCCTTTTTCCACATTGGGGGTGCTGGGCATTGTATTCGTGGCGATGGCCCTGAAGGCCCGCTCCATTGCGGATCATCCCGGCCAGTTGCTCCGCCTGGCTGTCCCGTTGATCCTTCTCTATGGCGTCAATTTTGTACTCAGCACGCTGGTGGGACGCTTCTTCTTTAAGCGAGGGGATGCCATTGCCCTGGTGTATGGAACCGTTATGCGCAACCTGTCGATTGCGCTGGCGATTGCCATGACGGCGTTTGGAAAGGACGGGGCCGAGATCGCGCTGATCATTGCGCTGGCCTACATCATCCAGGTTCAGGCCGCGGCTTGGTATGTAAAGTTTACGGATCGCTTCTTTGGTCCCGCCGGAGAGGAAACGGTTGGGCAACTGATGCTCGAAGGCGTCTTTTCATTGCACCGTAGCGACACTCTGCAGCAGGCACTGCAGTTGCTGGCCGAAGAGCATATTCATTCCTTTGTTGTGTTAGGTGAGAACGATCGGCCGGAGGGCATGCTTTCCACGTCTGCTGTGCTTGATGCCCTGGCTGACGGATTGCCGCGTACGATCACGTTGTCGGATCTTGAGCTTGAACCGCTGGTGGTTGCGACGGCCGCGACTCCATTGCGAGAAGCACTGCAAAACATGAAGCGAAGCCATGAATACAAGGTAATCGTGCTGGATAAAAACGGCCGGCCCGCCAACGTGCTGACTCAGGAAGAACTGATCCGCCATTTAGCATAAACAGGAGAGAGAACCATGAAAGTAGTTGTAATTGGCGGTGTGGCCGCCGGACCGAAGGCAGCGTCGCGTATCCGGCGTCTGTGCGACACGGCCGAAGTGACGGTGATTGAGAAAGGGGAGTTTCTCTCCTATGCCGGCTGCGGACTGCCGTATTATATTTCGGGAATGGTCAAAGACCAGAGCGAGCTGATGGCGACAGCGGTCGGGACCGTGCGCGACAGTGTCTTTTTCCGGAATGTGAAGGACGTTCATGTGCGCAATCATACCGAAGCAACGGCCATTGACCGGGAAAATAAGACGGTTGAAATCCGTGCCGAGAACGGGGAAACCGAGACGCTGGATTATGACAAGCTGGTACTGGCGACGGGGGCGGAATCATTTATTCCTCCGATTTCCGGAATCGGACTGAAGAACATTTTCAACCTGAAGGATATCCATGATGCAGACCGTATCAAGGAGACGCTGGCTTCGCATAAAGCATTGAATGCTGTCATTGTCGGCGGCGGACTGATCGGCGTGGAAGTGGCTGAAGCCTTTCAGGAAATGGGCTGCCGGATCACCGTCGTTGAATTCCTGCCGCACATCCTGCCGATGATGGACCCGGAAATGGCGATGCTGGTGGAAGGGCATTTTGAGTCGAAAGGCGTCAAGATTCAGACGGGTACGCGCGTGATGGAATTTGTCGGGAGCGATCAGGTGGAAAAGGTGATCACTGATCAGGGCGAATTCCCTGCGGATATCGTCATCATGGCCGTCGGCGTTCGTCCGGCCACGAAGCTGGCCGTCGAGTGCGGACTGGAAATCGGTCCGACCCGCGCGATTGCGGTGGATGATTGCATGCAGACCTCCGATCCCGATATTTATGCCGTGGGCGACTGTGCGGAAAAGACCAACATGATCACCGGGAAACCCTGTTATGTACCGCTGGGTTCGACCGCCAATAAGGAAGGTCGCGTGGCGGCCAATGCCATCTGCGGCCGGGACGATTCCTTTCCCGGAGTCCTTGGCAGTGCGATCTGTAAGATTTTCGATTTCAGCGTCGCCCGCACCGGACTGGGTGAAAAGGAGGCGCGCGAGGCCGGTTATGATGTCGTGACCTGTCAGGCACCGGCACCGGACAAGCCGCATTTTATTCCGACCGCCAAGCCGCTTTTTCTCAAGCTGATTGCCGATCGCAGGACGCGCAAGCTGTTGGGTGCACAGGCAACCGGGCCGGGAAATGCCGATCGTCGCATTGATATTGCGGTGACCGCGTTGACGGCCGGCATGACGGTCGATCAGCTGGCGAATCTCGACCTTTCCTATGCCCCGCCATTTTCGCCGGCGATGGACAACATCCTGGCGGCCGCGAACATTCTGCGGAACAAGATGGATGGTTTCATGGACGGGTTGAGACCGGCCGAGGTGATGGAAATGTTGGAGCGCGGGGATAACTTTACGCTGCTGGATGTCCGATCTCCGGCCGAGTTGGAGCAGATGCGGATCGAGGGAGCCACGCATATCCCGCTGGGCGCGGTGCGTCGGCGGATGGGCGAGCTGGATAAAAACAAACCGGTGGTCGCTTTCTGCAAGATTTCGCTGCGCGGCTACGAGGCCGCACTCATTCTGAAGCAGGCCGGATTCACCGATGTGAAGGTGATGGATGGTGGTATTCTGATGTGGCCGGGAAAACTGATTCGCGGTTAAACGAAAGGTAGTAAAAATGAAAAAGATTGTTCCCAGTGTGGTCGCCGGTGTCGTGCTGGCTGGTGTTGTCGGATGGAATGTTATGCCGAAGCAGATGATCCAGGAGCGAAGGAGTCCGCTCGGTTATGCGGAGACCATTGCCAAAATCGAGCAGAATGTAAAAGACGGCGGCTGGATTATCTCGTCAACCATGCATCTCGACGAGAGCCTGAAAAAGCAGGGCAAAGAGGCTCCTCCGGTTACGCTGATCAATATCTGCCAACCGGATCATGCGGCGGCCATTCTGAGCGACGAAAGCGCCCGCTACATATCGATCATGATGCCCTGCACCATCTCCGTATACCAGAAGTCCGACGGGAACACCTACGTCGCCACCATGGGTATGCGGCTGATGGGTAAAATGTTCGGCGGTGTGATTGCCGATGTGATGGGAGGAAAGGTTGCGGAAGAAGAAGAAACCTTTACCGACTTTCTTGACTGATAAATGAACGGGCGAGTTCCGCCCTGTAAACGATAGGAGATAAAAAATGAAAATTGCTGTACCGACTGCAAACGGCCAGCTATGCATGCACTTCGGACATTGCGAAGTGTTTACGCTGATCGACGTGGATGTGGCGAATAAGACTGTGGTGTCGATCGCTGAACTGGATCCTCCGCCGCACGAGCCGGGCGTGCTTCCGCATTGGCTGGCCGGGCAGGGCGCCGACATGGTGATTGCCGGTGGTATGGGTATGCGCGCGCAGAATCTGTTTGAAGAGCAGAGCATCAAGGTGGTGGTCGGAGCCCAGGGCGGAACGCCTGAAAGCGTGGCGCTGGCCTATCTTTCCGGCTCGCTGGAAACCGGAGCCAACGCCTGCGACCACTAATCGGATTTTTTGAGACCTCAAACCGGGGCCCTCGTCCTTTCACAGGACGGGGGCTTTTTGTGGTTGGGAGCGTTGTGTTCCCATGCGCTTTCCGGTGCGTGAAAACGCGGGTCCGAATCAGTTTTTGCTTCCTACTTTCCCGGGCGCAGGTAGTCTGATCCCATGGCAAATGAAACCATTAGAATTCTGGGCATCGATACCTCGCTGCGTTCCACGGGGGTCGGAATTATCGAGGCGCGCGGCTCGATAATGCGGGCGGTGGCCTATGGCCGTATCCGCAACAGGCCGTCGGTACCGCACTCGGCCTGCCTTGAAAATATTTTTACGACGATCTCGACCCTGATCGGCGAGCATGCGCCGGACTGCGCTGCGATTGAGGGGGCCTTTTTTGCGAAGAATGTGCGCACCTCCATGGTGCTTGGACAGGCGCGCGGCGCAGCCATCACGGCCTGCGCGGTGAAGATGATTCAGGTTACGGAGCATTCGCCGCGCAAGGTAAAGGCGTCGATTGTCGGGTCCGGCTCCGCGCAGAAGGATCAGGTGGCCAAGATGGTGATGCGCCTGCTGAACCTGAGCGAACAGCCGCAGGAGGATGCTGCCGATGCGCTCGCTATTGCCATCTGCCATTATCATCAACTGGCGCTCCCGGAAGAACTCCGCGCCAAGCGAATTTAATTAAACACGACCCAACCGGGGTTGAAAGATCTCCATGAGGCATGAGTTAAAACCGGAATGGAAAACGGAGCAGACGATTTGCTCCTATGATGTGGATCCGCAGGCGACGGTCCGGCTGGCGGCATTGTGCCGTTTTATGCAGGAGGCGGCGTATCACCATGCGGAACATCTGGGGCTTGGCCGGCAGTTTCTATTGGAGCGCAGGATGGCCTGGGTCCTGGCCCGTCAGCGGATCGACGTCATCCGCCTTCCTCAGTGGGGCGATCGTGTGAATATCCGTACCTGGCCTTCGGGCCGTGACCGCCTCTTTTTCTATCGGGATTTTGAGCTGACGGATGGCGCCGGCCAACGCGTGCTGACGGCCTCGAACGCGTGGTCGCTGATTGATCTGGAAAAACGGCAGCGGGTGCATCCGGAAATCTACATGGCGCTGGACATTCCGGAAGGAAGTCCGGTTTTTGATGCAAGGCCGGCCCGGTTGAAGGGCGATGCCGGCGAGCCGGTCGCCGATGTGACCGTGACGTATGGCGACCTCGACCTGAACGGGCATGTGAATAATGTGCGTTATTTGGAGTGGATCATAGATCACCTTCCCCGCACATTTCAGGAAAACCACGCCCTGCTGTCGATGGAAAGCAATTTTCTTGCCGAAGCCCTGGATGGACAGGCTATCAGAATCTGCACCGTGAAATGCGGCGCCGGAGGAATGAATCATTGTATTCGAAGCGGCGGTACGGAGCTGTTCCGTGCCCGGACGCGTTGGATGGAGAATGGAGAAACGCATGAGTCAAGTTGCTGAGCACGTTGCCCGTCTTCGGGCGTTGATGGATGCCGAACAGGTGGATGCATTTGTTATTCCCAGTGCGGACCCGCATCAGAGTGAATATGTGGCCGATCACTGGAAGTGCCGCGCCTGGTTCAGCGGGTTTTCCGGCTCTGCCGGAACAGTTGCGGTGCTGCGGGATAAAGCGGGGCTTTGGACCGACGGCCGCTATTTCATCCAGGCGGAGCAGGAGCTGGCCGGTTCCGGAATCGATCTGTTCCGTATGCAGATGCCCGGTGTTCCGGAGTTGATAGACTGGCTTTCCGAGCAGATTCCGGCGGGCGGAACCGCCGCGGTGGATGGGCGGCAGCTGACGGTGGCCGACGCAAAACAATGGCACGAGAAGCTGGATAAAAAGGGCATCAGCCTGCGGCTGGATCTGGACTTTATTTCGGAACTTTGGACGGATCGGCCGGCACTGCCTTCTGCACCGGTCCGGTGCCTGCCGGTTGAGTATGCCGGGCGTTCGGCAACGGAAAAGCTGACGGAGATTCGCGGGCTTATGCTGGACAAAGAGGCGGATTGCTATCTGCTCTCATCGCTCGATGACATTGCCTGGTTGTATAATATTCGCGGCGGTGATGTGCTGCATTGTCCCGTGGTTCTTGCACATACAATGATCAGCGCCGATTCCGCAACGCTTTTCGTGGAGGCCTCCAAGCTGGATGACGAAGTCCGTGAATCGCTCAAGGCGGAAGGCATTACCGTTGAACCCTATGACGAAGTGGTGACGGCCCTGATTGAAACCGATCCGGGAACCACCATGATTCTCGATGACAAGCGGGTGAACGCGTTTCTGCGGCAGTCCATTCCGGAAGATTGCGAGGTCCTCTGCGAGCAGCAGCTGACCGCCCTGCCGAAGGCGCGGAAGAATGCAGCCGAACTGGAGCAGTGGTCGAAGGTGCAGGAGTTCGACGGTGTCGCCATGGTGCGTTACTGGAAATGGCTGGAGGAACATGTGCCGACGGGCGGCGTTACTGAATGCACGGGGGCCGACCGGCTTGCCGCGTTCCGGCTCAGCTGCCCGGACTGCGTTGACCTGAGTTTTTCATCCATCTCGGGGTATGGGGCCAATGCCGCTATGATGCATTATTTCCCGCGACCCGAATCCTGCGCAGCACTTGAACCCGAAGGCTTTTACCTGATCGATTCCGGCGGGCAGTATTTCGGCGGAACGACCGACATTACCCGCACATTTGCGCTGGGTGAACTTTCGGATGAGCAGAAGATCGATTACACGCTGGTGCTTAAAGGCGTGATCAACCTGTCGCGCGCCCGCTTTCTGAAGGGATCCGCCGGAAACAATCTCGATATTCTCGCGCGTCAGCCGCTCTGGGAGCATGGTCTGGACTATAAGTGCGGAACGGGCCACGGAGTGGGGCATTATCTGAACGTCCACGAAGGTCCGCAGAACTTCAGCCAGCACAAAAAGAGCGATACGCCGTTTGAGCCGGGCATGATCCTGACCATTGAACCCGGAGTGTATAAGGAAGGACGTCACGGTATCCGCACGGAAAACATGGTGGTTGTTGAGGAGGATCAGGAAACCGAGTCCGGCACGTTTTACTGCCTCCGCACGCTCACGCTGTGTCCGATCGATACCGTGCCGTTGAAGCGGGAGCTGATGTCGTCCGTGGAAATCAAGTGGCTTAATGATTACCACCAGATGGTGCAGGAACGGCTTGTGCCGCATCTGGAAAAAGAAGAGGCCGCGTGGCTGGAAGCCAAAACGCGGCCGATCGGATAGATGTATTCACACCACAGAGGCACAGAGTTTTGATCCCTCTGTGCCCTTCAGAGTGGCAAATAAATCTGGTTACCAGTTTTCGGCAAGCACTTCAAAGTGCGCCTGAGGATGTGCACATGCCGGGCACATGCCGGGAGCTTCTTCGGCTTCATGGATGTAGCCGCAGTTGCGGCAACGCCATACAACTTTTCCATCCTTCTTGAAAACCTTGCCTTCGTTCAGGTTGTTCAGCAGGTCGCGATAGCGCTTTTCATGCTGCTTTTCGGCAATGGAAATCTTTTCCCAGACGGTTGCGATGGCGGTGAAGCCTTCTTCGCGGGCCGTTGCTGCGAAGGCCGGATACATATCAGACCACTCTTCGTGTTCGCCGCCGGCGGCCGCTTCGAGGTTTTCCGCGGTCGTTCCGATGATGCCGGCCGGGAAGGTTGCGGTGATTTCAAGATCGCCGCCTTCGAGAAACTTGAAGAAGCGTTTTGCATGTTCTTTTTCCTGATCCGCGGTTTCAGAAAAGATGTCGGCAATCTGGACCAACCCTTCCTTCTTTGCGGCGCTGGCAAAATAGGTGTAGCGCATGCGGGCCTGAGATTCGCCGGCAAATGATTTGAGCAGGTTCTTTTCGGTTTCGGTTCCTTTAATGGATGCCATCGTCATCTCCTTAATTAGGGGGTTAATAAACACGTAATGCGGGTCAGCATATTGAAAACGCCGTAGATCCAAAGCCTGTATATGGCCCGATTGAAACATTAGACCCGATCTAAAAAGGGCGGATGCAGGTAATCATGGTCCGACGTTCAGGCAGAGGCTGTGTCGGAGAGGAGCGATGTAATCCGGGCCGCGGCCGCAGCCAGCTGATATTTTTCAACGAGTTCAAGGATCTCTTCGGCCGCCTCCGTCTGCCCCGTCTGAGAGAGATAGCGAGAGGCCCGTCCAAGCAGTTCTTCCGGCGGCCGCCGGTGCCGTTCCAGCAGGGCGGTAATTTGTTCAAGTATTTTCGGGCTTACTTCCGGGCCGGCGGCCTCGAACATTTTATACTCGGGGACCTGTTCCAGTCCGCTGAGCATTTCCCTGAGGCTGGCATCAAATTCCTGCAAGGCCTCTTTCGAAAGGCCGGTATCGCTCTTGATTTCGATTTCAGCCTGTATGGCGGCTTCATAAAGTCGCAGTGCGCCAAAGGTTCCGGCCAGGCCTTTCAGTGTGTGAAGCTCTCGCCTGGTGTGTTCATCTGTCTTTTCACGAAGGGTTAGGGGGAGGTCCGAAAAGCGGGAGCCGAAGGTTTTACGAAGGTTCCAAAGATGTTTGTGTAGATTGCTCTTCAGTCTCATTCGGGCATTTTTCATGTCGAATCCGACAATCGTATCCGGCAACCCGGCCGGCGGCTCAGGCGCTTGCGCCGGGGCGTGTATCCGGTGTGATGATGGCGCTTTTCTATGCAGGTATCGGCTCATTTCCCGGAACAGGTCTTCCTGATCAATCGGTTTGCTGACGTGAACGTTCGCTCCGGCTTCCTTTGCGCGCTGACGGTCTTCGGCGGTTGCCGCCGCAGACAGGGCGACGATCGGGAGATCCGGATGGGTTTTTCGAATGGTTCGGATTGCTTCGTAGCCATCCATGACCGGCATCTGAAGGTCCATCAAAATCAGGTCAAAGCCGTTTTCCTGCACTTTCCGGACGGCCTCTCTTCCGTTCGGCACCAGAGCAATGCTGACGCCGGTCGGCTCCATCAGTCCGATGGCAACCTGCTGGTTCATATCATTGTCTTCCGCCATCAGGATGGTGTAGCGGGAGAAATCCGGAAATTCCTGCGATGCGGGATGGTTCTGTTCCACAATCGGGCAATGGCCGGTTGGCAGATCCAGATCAAAGTAAAAGCGGGAACCCCTGCCTGGTTCCGAGTCGACATGCAGTTCCCCTCCGAGCATGCGGGTCAGGCGATTGCTGATGACCAGCCCTAATCCGGTCCCGCCGTATTTGCGGGTGGTGGACATGTCGGACTGGGAAAACGGCTGGAAGAGAACGGCCATGTTTTCCGGGCTGATGCCGATGCCGGTGTCCCGAACCTCAAAGTGGATTCTGCATCCGGCATGATCATCCAGCTCACCCGGCGCGGCGGATACGGAAAGTTCGACGAATCCGTCATGCGTGAACTTGACGGCATTGCCTAGCAGGTTAAGCAGCACCTGACCAAGGCGAAGCCGATCGGTTTTGACGGCGTCCGGAAGTTCGGGATCAATCGTGAATTTCAGCTCCAGCGCTCTTTCGCCTGACTGGGGCTCAATGATTGCTTTGAGTTCGTTAAGGAACGGGATCAAAGCCACATCGATCACTTCCGGCTCAACCTTGCCGGCCTCGATCTTTGAGAAGTCCAGAATGTCGTTAATGATGGAGAGCAGCATGTGCGATGCAGTCTTGGTCTGTTCTATATATTTTTTCTGGATCTCGCTGAGTTCCGTGCGCCGGAGTAACTGGTTCATGCCGATGATGGAATTCAGTGGTGTCCTGATTTCGTGCGACATATTGGCGAGGAAGTCGGATTTAACCTGATTGGCCGCGCGCGCCTCTTCCATCAGCTGGTTGGATTTTTCCATCTCCTCCTTCAGCCGCTGTTCCTGCAGTTTTCGATCGGTAATGTCAAAAAAGACTTCCATCAGGACGTCTTCGCCATTGTAGTTGATCATGATGACACTCTTCAGAACGCATACGTCCTGATTCAGGGAAATGGTTTTTTCCGCAAAGTAGACGCCATTCTTGCCTTGGTCGATGATCGGGCAGGATTCAAACTCCGAGTCGCAGAAGGCCGCCCTGCATTCTCGCCCCAGAAACCGCCGGTTCGCCTCTTCAGGCGTGGAGCAGCCCAGAATGCGGGCCGCTTCCTGATTGAGTTCGATGATTCGTTTCTGCTTGTTGATGAGCGCCACGCCCAGCGGAAGATTATCCACGATGGATTTCATCGAAAGGGCGGTTCGCTTCTGCTCCTCTTCCAGCGCGACCATCTGGGTGATGTCCAGCTTGACGGAGACATAGTTGATAATCTCTCCGCGTGCGTTGCGCACCGGCGAGATGACGACCTGTTCATAGAAAAGGCTTCCGTCCTTGCGTTTATTACACAATCGGTCGGACCAGACATCACCGGCTGTAATAGTTCCCCAGAGATCCTCAAAGACATGTTCCGGTGTTTCATCGGATTTGATGACGCTGGGTTTGCAGCCGATGACTTCGTCGTATTCATAGCCGGAAATCTTAAGGAATGCCGGATTCACATATTCGATCGTTCCATCGAGATCCGTAATGACAATGGCGGAAGGATTCTGTTCAACCAGAGTGGAGAGGCGGCGGTTCTGCGTTTCGGTTTCCTGCTGCTTCTTCAAGATAAGAAAAATTTTGTAGGAGATGACCAGTGCGACGCCGACCACGAAGATGTTGGCCACAATGTTGACGAGCAGAACAATGGTCTGTACGCGGTCCCGGATCTGTCTGATTTCAGCAAGTGTGGCTTTGTTGCTTTCGCGAATATCGTAGAAGACCTTATTGGCGCTTTCCGTAAGGCGGTGCAGGAGTGCTTCGGTCTGGAGCTCGGTCAGCCTCAGGGTCGGGTTTTTAGTGCTTCGATCGGCGATCGACTCAAGCACCAGAGTTTCTGTTTCTGAAATCCGGTCCTGCAGTTCATCGAGCTTGGGCTCGATATCAATCTGGTAGATGGAGGTTTTGTGCTTGGCTTCAGCTCTGTAGTCAATGGTTTCGGAGATGACGTCCTTGTCGTAGAAGTTGACCAGTTGCTCATGGGTGTAGCTGCCTCCATGTTCCAGCACCTTCAGTGCCTGATTGATTTCGGAGCAGGTGGCCCGGAGCTGTCCGGTGTAGAGCGCGACGCTCTTGTTGTTTTCGCAGTCGAGGAGCCGGCGGTAGTCCACGCTGATATCCTTCAGCATGCCGACCATGACTTCGGCCAGCTTGCCCTGAGCCAGCCGGTTTTCAATCTCGCGGTCAGCGGGCTCGTAGTAGTTTGCGCGGGCAAAACGTCCGGTGCTGAGAATGCCCGTTGCAACGATGATGATCATCGCCACATGGGTGATGATCATTTGAATAATCGGCTCGGCAAGAAATGATCTGAGTACCCGATATTTCATTCCTGAATCCATTCCACTGAATAATTCCTAATCAAAATATAATCCGTGTTTCCTGAAAATTTCATGGCCCTCATCAGAAGAGGCCAGTTCCATAATTGCCCGGCAGATCCCCGGATATTCGGTAAATTCAAGCATGCCGATAATCAGGCTTTTGGGCTTCGCAAGCTGTGGATCGATTTCAACAACATCGACGAAGTCGGCGTTGTCGCCCCAGGTGGAGGTGGCATACCAGTTGATTCCGACATCGGCCTGTCCGTTTTTGACGGCCTTCAGGATATCCTTCGAGTCCGTGGCCAGAATCATGGCGTTATTGATCACTTCTCCGAAAATTCCGGCCCGTTCGAGAATTACTTTGGCTTCCTTGCCAATACTGCCGGCATCCGGATCACCGATAATGACTCCATACCGCGGATCGGCCAGAAGCTTAAGGTCTGACGTAAAACCGTTGGGATTGCCTTTGTGAACCAACAGAACGGCTTTGTTTTGGCCGACATATACACGCTCCCTCACCAGTCCCGGATGCTCCTCGTCTATGACGGTGTAATAGCGTTCCGACCCCGGCAGATAAAGATCGCCGGTCTGGTTGTGCAGGATGGATTTGAGCAGGTTGCCCGAACCGCCTTTCGTGATGCGGATCTGGCATCCGTACTGCTCTTCGATAATCCCGGAAATTTCCGTCATAGGAGCAATCATGGTAATACCGCAATAAATCAGCAGCTCCTTGCGGGGCGCTGTGCCGCCGGTAATCGGCTTGGTTTCTGATTCTTTGCTGCATCCCGCAATACACATGACCATTGCGGAAAATCCAGCAACACGGCCCATCCATCGGTTATTCGATGCGAAATTCATAATATCCTCATATTTATTGTCTGACTGTAAGCAGATTGAAGGCCAGCTGGCCTCGGAAACAGCCTTTTGCAAGAATCAGCCAACCATTTCGAATCAGGCGGGCGGATAAAAAGATTGGCTGGTGCGACGCGCGACTCTTTAACGGGAGCAGTGCTCTAATTCCGATGAGGAGATCTGGAGCAACATCGCAGAATCCAGACTTTTGGAAGAAGAAGCGTCGGAAGGAAAAACAATTATCGGGTACTGCGAATGGAATAAAGGCTTTCAATAGGGTGTGTGCCGGTTATCGTGAAGCAGATTTAGATCCTTGAGGAGCCGAAATGGAAAATCTGCGGAACAAGAAGGCGTTCATCTGCGACATGGACGGGGTGATTTATCATGGAAAAAACCTGCTCCCCGGAGTAAAGGAATTTGTCGAGTGGCTGCAGTCGGAAGCAAAAAAGTTTCTCTTCCTCACCAACAGCAGCGCGAAAACCCTGCGGGAACTGAGTCAGAAGCTGGCCCGCATGGGGCTGGATGTGGATGAATCGCATTTCTATACCAGCGCGCGGGCGACGGCCGCTTTTCTGGCCAGCCAGAAGCCGCATGGTTCGGCGTATGTGATCGGCGACGCCGGAATCATTAATGCCCTTTATGATGAGGGCTATTCGATGAACGACACCAATCCTGATTATGTGGTGGTGAGCGAGAGCGATAATTATGACTATGCGCGCATCTGCCACGCCACCAAGCTGGTGCTCGAAGGCGCAAAACTGATCGGCACCAATCCGGACCTGACCGGGCCGATCGAAGGCGGGCAGATTATTCCGGCGACGGGCGCGCTGCTGGCGCCGATCGAGCTGGCGACCGGCTGCAAGGCCTATTGTGTCGGGAAGCCCAATCCGCTCATGATGCGCAATGCCCTGAAAAAGCTGGAGTGTCCACGCGAGGTTACAGCGATTGTCGGCGACCGGATGGATACGGATATGATTGCAGGGATCGAGGCGGAGATTACCACCGCGCTGGTGCTCAGTGGCGTCAGCACACGCGAAAACATCACCCGTTTTGCCTATCGGCCCGATTATATTCTGGACGGCGTCGGCGATATTGTTCCGTCTGAAAACCAATGAAACGGCCGGAAGATGAAACGCTGCTGGTAACGTCGTCGCCCAGTCCGCACCACCGCTTTGTCTGGGATAAGCAGGGGAGCCGTCTGGATATTCCTCCGGGCTGGGCGTGTCTGAAACCGGGCGATGCCGCCGTGACCAAGACGGTGAAAAGCCTGGGGCCGAGCTGGACCGCAACCCGTAAAAAAGGACGGAAGACCTTTTCCGATGGCGTATGGGCGCCGGCGGAAAATATTGAAACGGCGCGCCGGATGGTCGCCGAAAAACGGGCGGCACCCGATTATGAAAAAAAGCAGGAAGCGGCCGCTCGGCGGAGAGAAAAAAGGCAGTCGGAATATGAATCGGCCTTTTATACGGCGCTGCTGGAGTGGCTGAATTTTCATCCGCGGTATCATGCGATGGCCGAAGCGATGGCGCGGCGGGTTTGTGAACACTCGGTCCCGGTCGGCAGCGGCACGGTGGCGCGCACGGAACGGATTCCGATCGAGGAACGAGCGGCCGCGGCCGTGATCGCCTGGATGCGGCATCAGACGACCGCCTATGATTCCATGCATATTCCGTTGGTGAAAGGACGTCGGCGCGAGATCCGGCGCGAGCTGGCGGCGCAGTCGAAAAAAGTGCTCGCGAACTATCGCGCGGGAACGCCGGTGGATTTTTCCATCTGTCCGCTGGCTCGTGCACTCTCGGCGCTGGAACCGTAAATTATTCCGTGAGCGCATCCAGCAGGGACTGGAAGGGAATCGAACTGCAACTGCCGAAATGCGGGTTGCCGCGGAGCGCACGTTCGGCGGTGACGGCCGGTGAGTTGAGTCCGCAGAGAAACCGTGCCTGTTGGCGTGGTCGGCCGAGTGCGGCGGGATATCGTTGCGCGAGCCGGTTGATTGCTTCGATCGCTTCGGGGTTTATCGTGGAAGACCGGCGTTCGGGGAGCGTGGCCGGTGCATCGCCGAGACATATTCCGCAGTGGCCGCAGGGTTCGATCGTTTCACCAAAGTAGACAAGCAGCCGTTTGGTAAGGCAGGTGGATTGCTGTGCATAGTCAATCATGGCGTGGATGCGGTCGATCTCCATCTGCTCATGCCGAAGGAACAGGAGGGCGAGCTTTTTTCGCAGTTCGTTCCGGTCGGAATCAGGCTTTAGCAATTTGAACCGCTGGCGGTAACCGGACATCTGGAGGGTGATGGCTCCGTTTTCCTGCAGGCTTTCGAGGGCGCGCAGAATGACGTCACGTGGCTGGCCGGTTTTGTCGATGGCGGTTTCGATGTCCAGCGTGATCCATTTCCGGGCTTTGGTGCAGGCGGAGAAGAGCTTCTTTAGAAAGATCCCCTGTTTATCAGAATATCCCGCGAGGATTTCGGCGCTGGAGCGGAGGGCGGTGAAGCGGATTTCGCTATAATAATAGCCGTCAAACTGAATGATGCCGAAAAGTTCAAGATGGGTGAGGAGCGTGCTGACAACGAGCGGGCGGATGTCGTGGGTCTGGCTCAGTTCACGGGCGGTGATATCGATTTCGTCGGCATCGAGGATTTCATTGATGAGCGCGTCGATGGCGGTTTCGTCGGGGGTATCGCCGAAGATAAAGTTTTCGAGGGTGGTGCAGTCTTCGGAGCAGGCAAAGAGCTCGCAGACGGCAGGCTCCCCATCGCGTCCGGCGCGCCCGGTTTCCTGCAGGTAGCTCTCATAGCCTTTGGCGAGGTGGTAATGATAGATGTAACGAATATCGGATTTGTCGACCCCCATGCCAAAGGCGATGGTTGCGCAGATAATGGAAATTCCGCCGCTCATGAAGGCGTCTTGTGTAGCGGTGCGGATTTCTGTTTTAAGGCCGGCGTGATAAGGGGCGGCGTTGAATCCGTTTTCGCAGAGCAATCGGGCTTTTTCCTCGGCATCCTTCTGAAGGTGGACATAGACGATGGTGGCGCCGGCGGGGCGTTCTTTGAGGCGTCGAAGCAGGAGCGCATCGCGATCCGGTGCGTTACAGGCCGTGACCCGGAATGCGAGGTTGGGGCGGTAGTAGCCGGTGTTGATGATGTCGGTGGGTAGGATGTTGAAGGCGGCGGCCATATCGTCGGTAACTTTTGGCGTGGCCGTGGCGGTGAGGGCGAGGACGCGTTCGACCTGCAATGATTTGACGGCCTGTGCCAGTTTCAGGTAGTCGGGGCGGAAGTTGTGTCCCCAGGCGGAAATACAGTGCGCCTCATCGACCGCCAGCAGGCTGATCTGCTGCCCGCGGATGAGGTTGAGGAATCGTTCGTTGGTGAGGCGTTCCGGCGAAACAAAGAGCATCTTGAGAGCGCCGGCGCGAATGGCATTGGAGACTTCGCGATATTTTTCCTCGGTCAGGCTGGAGTCGAGCCGTTCTGCAGCAATGTTTCTGGCCTGCAGCGCATCAATCTGATCCTTCATCAGTGCCAGCAGCGGCGATACAATCAGTGTAAGCCCGGGTAGCAGGAGGGCGGTCAGCTGGTAGCAGAGACTTTTACCGGAACCGGTCGGAAAAATAGCGGCGGCGCTGCGTCCGGCGCGCAGAATTTCGATCGTTTCTTCCTGGCCGGGGCGGAAGGCGTCGAAGCCGAATGATGACTTGAGAAGGGATGCAGGAGATCGTGAACTCATGGGCAATGAATGGCAAAGCTCCGGTAGATCCGCAAGCATTAAGATTGATAAAGAGTTGATTGGGCGTTCATCAAAAAAGCGCCCCCTAAGGGACGCTTTTTGATGCAGGGAACGTGATGCGTGTGTTTTTTCACGCATCAACGGTCACTTTTCCTAGTGGCTGACTTCCACCTTGGCTCCCTTGGGCTGCCCGAGGTCGGCGAGGAGTTCGCCGAACCACGGTTCGTCAATATTGAACGGCTTGCCGCCGGCGATGCGCGGGAATTCGCAGGCGCGGAGTTCGTCGTTCTTGTCTTCGTCGTGGCCGACTACACCGCCGATGCCGGCGATGGCGGAATCAACAGCCACATCACAGCATTCCTTGATGAGTTTCAGGTCCGCTGCGTTGGAGGCCGCCGCCCGGGCGAAGTAGCCGGACTTCTGGATGAGTACCTTTTCGGCGTCGAGCAGCTTGGCAAACTGCTTGCCGAACCAGGCGCCCGGATTAACAGCATCGAGCTTGACGTGGCCGAAGGCATCGCGCGGAACGGCTTCGCCGGCGGCTTCCATCTCCTTGACGATCGACTCAACACCGGCGCCTTCCGAGATGAAGATATTCACGTTGTCGACTTCGTCCATGACTTTCTTGAGGCGAGCGGCCTCGGCGGCGATATCGATTTCCATTTCCGGAACGAAAACGGCGTGCACATCCTTGCGCTCCTTGGACAGACCGATGTGCGGCAGGAAGTCGAGCTCTTCCAGACGCTCGTGGTAAACCTTGGCGGTGTAAGCGGTGAGCCATCCGCAGTTGCGGCCCATGACTTCGTGCACGATCAGCATACGCGGATTGGCATTGTGCTCGGCCACGACGTTCTCAAAATACTTGGCGCCTTCTTCGGCGGCGGTCCAGGCTCCGAGGGACTGCTTGATCGGGAAGACGTCGTTGTCGATGGTCTTCGGCAGGCCGACCACAATCAGGCTGTAGTCGTTTTCTGCGAGATAGGCCGCGAGGTCGGCCGCCGTGGTGTTGGTGTCGTCGCCGCCGATGGTGTGGAGTACGTCGACACCGTCCTTGACGAGCTGGTTGGCTGCGACTTCCAGCGGATTTTCGCCTTCTTTAACGAGGCCGCGTTTTTCGCAGTCCTTCACGTTGGTCAGCTTGACGCGGCTGTTGCCGATCGGGCTGCCGCCATGTTTGTACAGGATCGCCGCATTTTTGCGAATTTCTTCATTTACGAGAATGGATTCACCTTTCAGCAGGCCTTTGTAGCCGCCAACGTAGGCGATGATTTCTGTTTCCGGAGAAACCTCGGTATAGCGTTCTATAAGGCGTCCGACTGCGGTGGAGAGACACGGGGCCAGTCCGCCAGCGGTGAGCAGGGCAACTTTCTTTACAGCCATGATACTTCCTTTCGGTTCAAGTTGTTGAAAATGAACGGGGAATAATGGGAATCCTTCCGGAAAACGCAAGCGGCAAGTTGTGCAAACCCATCGGCTAGGCTTCTGTTGTGCACATATGAAACAGAGGTGAATGAAATGAGAAACAATAAATTGAAATGTTACTCAGGTTAATACGGTGTGATGGAGTCTGGGTGATAATGTGCCGTAAATGACATGAATATAACATTTAATGAAAAAATGAGCGGCAAAATCACCTTAAGGCATAAAGAATGCTTATTTTCAGGCTTGCGAGAATATGCGGCCTTTTGGCTTATTGTTTCAGGGTCAAAACAGGTCACCTGTTGCACAGAATTCAGGCTTCAGCGGCCAGAGATACGTTAGGAATTTCTTATAAAAAGCGGGCTGTTTAGTCCGCTTTACTAATAAATTCAATGAATAAACAGGTTTCCCATCAGCGTTCAGAAGGTGTAGAACCCCGTGTTGGTGAGAAGCTTGAAATGTAATAAAAATAGCTTTAAGATACAAATATGAATTATTTTGCGGCAAAGAGAAAGCTTACTTCGGGCATGTGGCTTCTGGGAAGTTCAGGGGTTATTCTGGCTGTGCTTTATTTTGCGGCCTCACATGGTGAGCGATCGGGCCAAAACAGTAATGTTCTTGGATCTACAATGTTGATCCTGCTCGGAATTGCCATATTCGGATGGGCCGGGTTGCTGGCCGCTTTTGGTTGGGTTAATCACCTCCAATACCGAGAAAAGCACAACTATCACGAAGTCCGTGCGAAAAGAAATGAAAAAGCCGCTTCGCAGGCTGCTGCCCGCAATCTTACGGAGTCCGCGTGATCGGCAGATTTCAACCTCATAAAAGCCGCCATGGAGATTTGAATGCTATTAAAGGTTGTCC
>JAFGVP010000063.1 GCA_016937945.1 Pontiellaceae bacterium
AGTCGTAGATGTTGGATAAGTCATAGGTCGAAGCCTACGACGTCTACGATGATTTCAACAAGAGGTGCTATACGGAACGCTTACAGATCTTCGTCGTACAATCGGAGTATAACGGAGATGGAATCCCCTTTGTAGTTCCAGCGGAGTGTAACGGAGATGGGAAAACGCGCTTCAGCCAGTGCCATTCATACTATGCACCTTTTCAGTGGCGATCCCGGGCTACAATAATTCATATTGGAGGAAATCATGGCGCAGGTTTTAAACTTTCCCTCCGCACCGTTCACAGGTAGCCGCAGTGAAGAGATAGGCATCGGCCAACGCCAGTGAAGTAAACCACTTACCCCAATACTCACAACGCCAACCCGCGCCGCCGGTCTCAGCCTTGGCATAATGCGGCGCCACCATCGCCTCGATATCCTGCGTCATCAGCCGGTTCGTGATGCACTGGTCAACCCTCTCTCCCGATCGCCCGCCGATCTGCACCGATTCAGGCACAGCAGGTATAAATACCTCGGCCACCGATTGCATCAAACGGGCGTGGTCCTCCTGATTTATTGTGGTCACTCTCTTATTTGCCGGCGCGGAGGACTACCGGGGAATGCAGCACCACCGGCCCCGGCAAGCCGGATGGAAGGAGCGGCGTATACGGTGATGCCGCATCACAATTAGTCGTCCAGGAGGGGTAAGCTTCGTGGTATCCATCGGCCGATTTAGCGGTTACTTGCGATACAGGGCAGAAGCAGGTATCTCCACTTCCTCGCCGCCGGGAACCGTGACATAGGCCTCCAGCGACTCACTCACCGAGCCTTCAAAGTACAGAACCTTGAACCGGTGAAGACCGGCCTTCAACGCAACATGCCCTCGCTTGGTCTGAGGGCTGTGATATCCGTCACTGTCGACAACAAGCTCATCATCAATATACAGGCAGCTCCCATCGTCGGACAGGGTACCGAAGATATACAGCCCGTCTTTCGGCGCCATATAGTAGCCTGCATATTTGATACCGAAGTTGTCTTCTAGGTTGGTAACATCCAACGTGACTTTCTGGCATACGCCTTCCGCAACAGGCCCGGAAACGTCCAGCTGGTTTACCCGTGAAAAATTGCCTTGATACACTGTGTAATTCAGGCCGTTAACCGCCTCATCCACCTTGACCGCAGGTTTAAGCGACAGCTTTCTGGCATTTGAAACCATGGTCATACTGTCAAGACAACCATGCTTAAACGCCTTGGCCTTGATCGTCGCAGAGTCCGACAACCGGATCGCCCCCGTATAGGGAGTTGAATCTTTTGTGGGCTCGGATCCATCCAGGGTGAAATAAATTTTAGCGCCCTGCTCATAACAGCCGATCTCCACCGCTATCGTATCGGTAAATTCCAGACTGTCATTCTTTATAAACGGCATCATCGTCAGGGTAGCTCCCGGATGAGAAACAGGACGGTCCGCAACAGCGGATGCCCATTTCTTATTGGGCGTGGATGACATCGTGAAGACCAGCTCGCCGCCCCGCATAACATCAAAATGATCAATATACGATCTGGTATATTTCCTGCCGTTCAGCTTAACCGATTGAATATAGATATTCTTGTCGGACAGGTTTTTGGCAATCACCTTAAAGCGCTTGCCGTTCTCCAGATTAATTGCTGCTTCCGGGAAACTTGGCGTACCCAGCACATACATGGGCTGCCCGGGACAGGTCGGGTAAAAACCGAGTGCACTGAACACATACCATGCAGACATCTGGCCGCAGTCATTATTACCGCAAACCCCGCCCGGATCATTGGTAAAGAATGTGGATACGATCTGATGAACCTTCTCCTGCGTTTTCCACGGTTCGCCGGCATACGCATATAGATAGGCAAAGTTATGACAGGGCTCATTCCCCTGAGCATACTGGCCGATCAGCCCGGACACATCTACATGCTCCTTGCCGGGGCGCGTGAACAGTTCGTCCAGCTTTGCGGTAAAACCTTCATCTCCGCCGAACAGGTCGATCAGGCCGTTCACATCCTGAGGAACAAAGAAGGTATAATGCCATGAATTCCCTTCGGTAAACTCACGACCGCCGTCAGCCGGCAGTGCATCAGGATCAAAATCCTGTCTCCAGATACCGTTTGAATCCTTGGCACGGACAAAACCAATCGACCGGTCATGCAGGTTTCGGTAGAACTGCGACCGCCTGGTGAACAGCTCGTAGTCCTCTTTTTCTCCCAGATCTTTTGCGACCTGGGCGATACACCAATCATCATACGCATACTCCATGGTACGGGACGCCGACTGGCCTTCCTTATCGTTTGCCGCATAGCCCAGCGCCTTATATTCACGCAGGCCCTGATGATCCTGCATCGCAGACTTCTTCATGGCGGTTAATGCCTCTTTAGCATCAAAATCGCGAATCCCTTTGCACCACGCATCTGCGATCAGCGGAATGGCATGATAACCGATCATGCACAAGGTCTCGCCGGAATGCAGCTCCCATACCGGAAGCAGACCGCTCTGGCGATATTTGCCCAGCATGGAGTTCACAAAGTCATTGGCCCGTTTCTGGTCAATAATCGTAAACAGCGGGGCTTCTGCACGAAAGGTATCCCACAGGGAGAAAACCGAATAGTTATTATACTTATCGGCCTGATGAATCTGCTTGTCTGTTCCGCGGTACTGGCCATCAACATCCATAAACAGGTTGGGAGTCAGACAGCAGCGATACAGGGCGGTATAGAAAACTGCATCATCATCTGAAGAACCGCCTTTAACGCTGATTCTTGAGAGTTCATCCTGCCATGCCTGTTTCGCCCTCCGGCAGGTGCCTTCAAAATCCCAACCCGGACATTCCTTATCCAGGTTCAGCCGGGCACCCTCCCAGCTGACCGCCGAGATACCGACCTTAACCATAACTTCGCGGTTTTCAGTTGCGTCGAAACGCGCATAACATTGAATTTTGTTGGCATCTGTTTTCTTTACCGATGAATCCAGCGGCGTGCCGTCTGCGACCAGGCCGGAGCTGGCGAACGGCTGCGAAAATTCAGCCACAAAGTACATGAACCGATCCGGCGACCACCCGCTCTTGCGCACATATCCGCGAATCACACGATCGCTGACGATCTCGGCTTTGCTCTCGCGAATCCGGGCACCGCCAATCGCATGCGTCAGATCCATGATGACATTCGCCTCCGGGGTAGCAGGAAATGTATATTTATGGAAACCAACCCGGTACGTCGCCGTCAGCTCAACCTGGATATCATAGTCCTGCAGCAGAACCGAGTAAAAGCCGGCCGAAGCATTTTCCTGATCATGACTGAATGTACTGCGATACCCGGTTGATGGGTCCCCCTCCGAGCCGGGCTGGAACTGAAGTTCCCCGACGGTCGGCATAAACAGGAAATCCCCCAGATCCGCGCAACCCGTACCATCCAGGTGAGTATGACTGAAGCCCATGATGGTCTCACTGCTGTAATGGTAACCGGAACACCAGTCCCAACCCTCCGTCTTGGTATCCGGGCTCAACTGCACCATCCCGAATGGCAGCGAGACCCCCGGATAGGTATGACCGTGACCGGAAGTGCCGATAAAAGGATTTACCTTTTCTGCCAGCGGGTATTCACCGGAAGCCCAAGCGCCGGAAGCGGCAAATGCGGCAATGACGGCCAGAAGACCGCTCACCCGTTTTTTATCATAAAGACGATTCATCATAAACATAGCTCCTGGTGGTTAAGATTGTATTGATTCGCACAGCGTAATTTCTTGATTGGCCGGGCCCATCATGGTGATCGAAGGTTATATCATTCATCACAAGCCTTTTTCCATTTTTTTAGATGCTCAATCCGGCAAAAACTCCCCGTTCTCAATACGCATCGATTCGGTAAAACTTCTGATCAACCCCATCGAGGTCGTTGGTCAGCGAAACGGATGCACCGGGTGCAACAAAACTGGTTTCCACCTCCCACACACCCGACACAAGATTCGTCGAGCTCTGCACTTCATACCGACGCCCTTCCACCATGTCACCGATGTTCATCACCATTCCGCCCGAGCCGATCATGGATGCACCGATCGACGTCGGCACGGCGGGCGGAATGTTCAGCGTACCGAACACCTGAATTTCCGAATAGCCCGTATAACCGTTCTCCGGCACCGGTTTGGTGAAATCAAACTTTAACGCCACGACGTTCGTTGCCAGATAGCCGCTCTCCGCCGTAAACATCGTCCTTGTCGCGGAATGAACGTCGGATGGGTTGGAGGGATTATAGTCCGCGGTTCCCAACGGCAGGAATGTATCCGGATCCGCATCCTGCGCGTAGTAAACGGTATAGGCCTGCTGATCGCGCCCCGCATCGCCCCAACCGCCATACACCGTGATATTCGTCAGGTTGTAGGCGTACGTTGCGGTGGGCAGCGCATAGGTTACAGATTGTCCGGCGCCCGTCCCGCAGGTGACTTCCGTTGGACTGCTTCCATCTCCGGGAATGCTGTGCAGATACCCGAAGCGGTCGTCCGTCAGTACGGCTACCGTGCCGCATTGCTGAGCGTTCGGGTCGTTGAAATCGCCGGCGCCCACACTATCGGGCTCCATGCCTGCAATCAGGCTTCCCGAAGCCACCGTCCAGGTGGTGTAAAAATCATTATCGCTGCCGCCCAGCCCCGTCTGCGCGGCATAACGGGTAACGATGTTATCGACCGGCGCCGGCGCACTGTTGACGACCAGCGACCGTGCCGTGCTGTAAACCTCGCCATAATCATTGCCGGCCCGCACGCGGTAACCTGCACTGTCACTAAGCTGCAGAGGGTCCAGAGTCAGCGCGGGGCTCGTCGCCCCGACAATGTCGTTGGTTATCCCGTCACTGATTTTCTGCCATTGATAGTTCAGGTCCGAACCACCGATCTCCGCAATAAAGGTAACCGCACTGCCCTCCACATCCACGGCCGTTACAGGCAGCGTATCCACCACGAGCGTCGGGCTGACCGATTCACCGGAGGCCGTGATCTCCGCATACCCGCACCACCCGTTTTCAGAGACCGGCGCTGCAAAGTTAAACTTCAGCGCGGCGACATTCATCGCAAGAAAGCCGGAGGCCGGGGTGAGCTCCGAACGGGTCACCGAATGAACACCGGAAGGATTCGGCGGGTTGTAGCTGACGTAGCCGAGAGAAACAAACGACGAGGGATCATCTACCGTTGAATAATAAACAGTAAACGCCTGCTGATCCCGTCCGGCGTCACGCCAGCCGCCATAGACGGTGATGTTGGTTAGGTTGTAGCCGCCGGCAGATAAAGTGGTCAGGTCATAAACCACCGAGGAGCCGGCCCCGCTTCCGTTGCCGCAGGTCACATAATTCGCACTGGGGCAGACGGGACTGCCCCCCGAATCGATGGTCAGGGTGTCTCCCGCCGTCAGCATACTGGCATACCTCGTCCCCCAGTTTGCCTCCAGGCTGAAGTCTCCGTTGGTTACAACGGGAATCTGCCCCGCCAGAATATTTTTTGAATCCAGAGACCAGGTCGGCGAATGGGCAAATCCATATCCCAACCCGGTTTGGGCCGTATAGCGTTTTACAACATTGCCAACCGGGGCCGGCACACTTTTTACCGTCAGCGTGCTGACACTGCTGTAGCGCGTTTCGGAGGCGCTGGTGGCACACACCAGATATGATGCCGAGTCCGTCAACTGTAGATCGGTTAAGGTCAGCGACAGATCGGTTTCTCCGGGAATATCATTGGTCACTCCCGCCTTGATCACCTTCCACTGATACGAAAAGCCGCTGCCGATAAAGGATGAGGCCGTGAAAGTGATCTCATGGCCCACGGTTTCCACCGCAGTCGCCGGCATGCTTATGGAGTTGAAGGTATTCTGGATCCACTGGCCATACTGCAGCATTTCATTAGCGTCCGCCGGCGGATTACCCCCGGTATTGGACGGCCAAAGAAAACCGCCGGGGCAACCCGCACTGCGCCCTTGGTTCATCGTGTCCAGGAAGGTTGTATCCCGTTCCCAATCCCAGTTGCCGGGAATGACTTTGAATCCCCCGAAATAGCTGTTCCAGGTGGCAGGGTTGTTGTAGGCGCCGCCGTCATAACACTGCAGATAGACGCGGTCGCAATCGTCACCCAGCCCGTTCTTCACGGCGACCCAATAGTTGGGATTAGTGTAGGGACAGAGAGAAGACTTCATTCCGACCGCGGCACACATCTGGCCAAACTGAATGGTCGATGTGGCATCGTAGGCCGACTCGTCATCGTTGCAGATCGCATCGATCCCGAGTGCGTTCCTGAGTGCCTGAAGATTCCGATAGAGCACCGTATTCGAACCTGTGCCGTCGGCTGTAATCCGGTTTTTAATATTCGTCCAGCTGGGATCCCCCCATCCGCCGAGGCACATTTCGATTCGCGTGACCGAGGATGGTTGGGCGCGGCATTGGTCGAGCAACCCCCGCCATTCGGACGGACCGACATATTCGCCATTACTGCAGATGGTACCTCCGGAATTAAAGTTCCCGTCGGCGTCCACGCTCATGGTAAAGATCACCATCGTGGTCATCCCCGATGCCCTCAACCCGTTAATCTGCGAGGTCGTCAGGCCGCCGACGTTTCCCATGCCCCCGTTGAAAAAGATCATCGCCTCCGCTGAAAAGGCTCGCGGGGCAAGATACATCCCCAGCAGTAAAATGATCAGAGCGGTTCTGGATACTGTTTTATGCATACGTTTTCCCGTTCAATTCTTCAGGTCGGTTTGTTTAATCGCTGATCACCCGGTAAAATTTCTGATCCGCACCGGAGAAGAAATTGGTGATCGAAACCTCGGTGGCGGTCGCCGTGAAATTGGTTTCCGTAGTCCACACCCCGGAGATCAGGTTTGTCGTGCTCTGCACTTCATAAGCCCGATCCGTCAGCGTCCCGCCGACATTCAGCACGAAGCTGTTCCCGCCATGCAGCGACGCCTCGACATACGTCGCGGCGGCCGGAGGGATGCTCGGCACGCCAAATACCTGAATTTCACTGTAGCCCACATATCCGTTTTCCGATAAAGGGCTGGTGAAATCGAATTTGATTGCAGCCACGTTACCTGCGAGGACTCCCGCTGAAGCCGTCAGCGTGGCCCGGGCTGCAGATTGCGCCCCCGCCGGATTGGTCGGATTGTAGTTCACGCTTCGCAGGACATGGAACGTAGAGGGATCCGAGGCGGTGGAATAGGAAACGGTATACGCCTGCTGATCCCGTCCATTATCAGCCCAGCCACCATACACCGTGATATTGGTCAGATCGTACCCGATGTCCGAGGTCGGCAGGATATAAATGGCACTGGCACCTGCCCCGCTGCCGTTGCCGCAGGTCACATAATTGGTGCTTGTGGTGAATCCGTTCACCCCGGATATCCGGGACAGGCCCAGATCGTCTCCGGCGGTCAGGCTGCCAACGGTTCGTCCGGCGACCTCCATGCTGAAGTTTCCGCCGGTGCTGTCCGGTTGCTGCCCGGCGATCAGGCTGCCGGGCGCAAGCGTCCAGGTCGGCGTGAACGTTCCGCTGCCCGTCCCCGTTTGCGCCGCCATGGACGCAATCACATTGTTCACCGGAGCGGGCACGCTGCTGACGGTGAGGGTCCGCGGCGTACCGGATACCGAACCCAGCGCATTGGACGCCCGCACGCGATAACTTCCGGAGTCGCTCAACTGCAAATCGGTCAAGGTCAGACTGGCCGCGGTTGCCCCGGCGATGTTGTTGGTTACCGTCCCGTTAATCTTCTGCCATTGGTAGGATATCGGTGCCCCCCCGCTGATGCCGGAGGTGAATATTATCTGACTTCCGACCACATCCCTTACGGTGACAGGCAGCGTATCCGGATCCAGGGTTAGCTGACCGATTCCGGGACTGATGATTACATTGTCAAGAAAGACGGTGTTATCGTCGCCCGGCAAATCCGTCCCGACAAAGCGAAGGGTATGCATGGCATCCGTCGCCGTAAACCCGGTGGTGTAAAGCGTGTAACTACTGCCTCCGGGCGTGACTATTTCCTGAATCGAGGAATCGTCGATCATCACATTCCAGGTCTGCCCCCCATGCTGGTTCCCGCCGGTTCGCTGGGCCGCCATATAGGTGATGGTATACGTTGTGCCCGGCGCAAACCCGGCCAGGGTTTGGGAGATTTCACCGAATGATTGCAAAAAGGCCGCCTGCACACCTTCGGGGGCGTCGGGGTTATCAAAGGCGCTGCCGTTGGCAAGAAGGCCGGAGCCATCGCCATCCAGATTCATGAATGACCACGATGCCCCGACCGGGTCATACTGGTGGCCGGAAATGCCGGGCGCTTCAAACCCAAGGTTCAGGTCCGTATTAACGACCGCAATGCTCACCGGGGAGGAATCCACCGAGCCGGAGCCATTGAACCGGACCCGGGCAACCACGCGGTGTTCGATGCCCGGAACCGCATTGGCCCACGTCAAGGCATAGGGCGCATTGCTTACCGTTCCCACGACCACACCGTTATCGAGAAAATCCACCGCGTTGATCACGTTGCCGTTATCCTCAACCGAGGCGGACAGATCAATGGCGATTCCTTCCTGGAAAACGCTGCCGTACAACGGAGCCGTCAAGGTCACGACAGGAGCCGCGACAGGCTCAAGCGGATGGCCCACGGTAACGTTATCGATAAAGACCGTATTGTCACCACCGGCCAGATCCGTGCCGACAAACTTCAGCACATGCGACGTGGATGATGCTGTGAAGGTGGCGGAATAGAATGCATAGCCGGCACCGCCGGGGTCATTGCTTTGAATCACCGTGTTATCAATCATTACGTTCCACGACTCTCCGCCGTGCTGGTCCGGCCCACTGCGTTGTGCCGCCTGGTAGCTGACGGTGTAGGTTTCCCCGGGCATGAAACCGGAAACCGTCTGGGAGATGGTTCCATACGACTGCACAAAGGCCACCTGCCCACCTTCAGGCGCATTCGGATTACTGAACCCGCTTCCGTTGGCCAGGATGCCGGACCCGTTTCCGGCAGAACCGCTGAAGGTCCACGACGCACCGGACGGATTATACTGATAGTTTGCCACCGTCGGAGATTCAAAACCAAAGTTGTCCACACTCACCACGACGGCAATCCGCACGTTGTCGATGAACACGGTGTTGTCGCCACCAAAGAGATCCGTGCCTATAAAGGACAGGGTATGGAAGGTCGAATCCGCAACAAACGTGGAGGAATAATCCGTATAGCTGCTGCCGCCCGGCGTGTTGTTTGATTGAATGACCGTGTCGTCAATTTTCACATCCCACGTCTGCGAGTTGCCGGAACGCTGCGCAGCAGCGTAGCTGATGGTGTAGGTCAGCCCGGGAGTAAAGCCGGACAGGGTCTGCGAGATCGTGCCATAGGACTGAACAAAAGCCGCCTGTACGCCGGCGGGCGCATCCGGATTTCCAAACCCGCTCCCGTTTCCGATCAGTCCGGAGCCATCGCCGGACGAGCCATTAAACGTCCAGAATCCACCGGTCGGATTGTAGGAATAATTTCCCGAGCCGATGTCCGGCAGTTCAAAGCTGAAGTTGGGAATCGTTGATTGCGTGGCACTCGCCTCCTGAGAATCCGGGCCCTCGCCATTCTCATTCACACCGACAACGACGTAATAGTAGGTCTGCCCCGTGGACATATCAGCATCAACAACACGTTCTTCATCCACGTTCGCGATGGTTGTGTAGGGGCCACCCGATACCATGGATCGCTTTACATGGTAGCGATCCGATGCACCGTTGCCGGCCCACGCCAATTGAACACGCAACCCGGGAAGTGCTGTGGCGGTGAAGGAGGTTGGAGCCGCAGGAAAAAGCTGCTGAACCGCGATCACGACGCGACGGTTCAGTTCAGTGAATGACGGATCATTCACGTTTGCAATGTCCATGAACAGTTCGAACTGAACAGGAAACAGGGTATCCATGGCCAGCGTGTGATAGTCCAGCAAGGCATTGTCCGCCACGCGCACCACCCCGTCATTATCGACCGAAAATGTTCCGCCGGTATTGCCCGATGCAATCGTGTAAACCAACGAGCTGCCGTTCGGGTTGACCGCTTCCACCATACCGACTGCTGTATTGTTCGGGGCATGTTCGTCCACGGTCAGCCGGGTTGACGGGCGGGCACCGGCCACCGTGCCCGAGACGGAATAATAGCCCAAACTGCCGTAGCTCGGAAAACCGTCGTTCAGCGGATCGTTTCGCCCGGTTCCGGTCACCCGGAAGGTGTAGGTTCCGGTCGCAAGCGTTGTGTTGATGGTTGCCGACAGCACACTCTGCGGATTGTTGCTGGCAATGACGTTACCGCTCGAATCAGCAAGCGTTGCCATGACCGCCAGGTCTGTCCAGTTATACAACACATTGGCGGACATCGAAACCGGTTGCGCCGTCAGCGAAATGGCACCCCCTGTTGTCGAAAACTGGAATGCATCCGTATCCGCGGTTCGCTCAATGGCTCCCTCGGCAAACACGGTATTGTTCGAATAGACCTCCAGATATCGGGACGTAGCCAGCGAATCGCCGGTATCATCCGTGCGATAGGCAACATTGTTGTTGGCCGACACGATAATCTGCAATTCATCCTCGGTCTGGCTGGGATTACTGTATCCGCCTTGTGCCCAGGTGGTCACCGGCTGGTAATAGCCAGCGCCCATGATCGGGGCCCAGCCGGTGATTCCGCTTCCCTGTCCGCCGTAATACTCAATGTGCGTGTCGTCAATATCCTGACCTTGGTGCGACAGGCCCAGGGTATGACCCACCTCATGCGAAGCCACTTCGTTTCCGCCTTTGTAGCCATAGTAAACCGACCAGCATGGCGTATCGCCGCCCCAGTTCCATGAACCGAAGTAGGCAACCCCTGCCGCCGTTACAGGACTGGTCGTGAAACAGCATCGCTGCCGGCTGCCTTCCGGTGCCGCCTGATACACTTTGATATCGGTGGTGACATTGATATTGAACGGCAGATAGTCCTCGGCAACCCGACGCCAGATATCGCGAACCCGCCCGTTGCTCACCGGCGGCGGATCATAATCCCAGCCGCCCCAGGTCGGCGTATACCCACCGAAGAAATCCAGCAACATGACTCCGGTGGCTCCGGGCAGACTTTGTAATGACACAATCGCCGTTCCATTCAGGTTGGTGTTATATGTTGCGTTATAATCCGCGACCTCACCGGGATTCAGCGGAGGCGCCTCCATCGGCTCAACCCATGTGTCCTCCTCCAGCATGTCGGCATCCATTTCGGCCATGCCGACACACACCACTTCGTCCAGCCGACGCTGCCACAGTTCCGGATCTCCGTCCGGCCCTGTGGGTTCCACGCGATATGCCGTCCGGCTTTCCGGGAATTCGATCACGCCTACAGCTTTTCCGGCCTTACCCACCTGCGGCGGAGTGAGAAAAAAGAACGTGCCGGTCTCCGGCGCAGTCAATGTGCCGGAAACATAACGGACCAAACCGTTTTTCTCCTGAAGGATTTTAACGGAGCCTTCGGCCATCACCCCCTGCGTCAATTCAAATTGCACCGGGTCGCCGCTTCGGGCCGTTTGAAATTGAGCAATAAAGTCGGGATCCCATGCCCGCTTCGATCGGCCGGCTTCCCGCAACGTGCCTGCGTAGGGATTTACGGCAATATCCATTTCCCGCGTAACGAATGCGGCCGAAGCAACCGATGCCGGATGGGCCGGCACCGGATTCGCACCGGCATCCGATGGAGACGTCTGAACCTGCGCAGCATGCTGCTGGACCGATTGCTCATTGACCGGGACTAAACTGCGCTCGTTTCGAGACCACCGCCAGGTAACGACCAGGGCGAACAGCCCAACCAAACCAGTTATGAGGATTACTTTTTTCATGAAGTTATCTTTCGCCGTTAACGGGATAGGAATGCGTCTTTCCGGCGATACTCTGCTCACCCGGAGGAACTTTCTGAATGCGACTAAAACCATGCAGCCGCAACGATCATTTTAGAATAAAGTCATTTACTCTCCTTCGAGCCGGTAGAATTTCTGAAGATCGCCCGTGACGATATTGGTAAAGGCGGCATCCGGCTGCATGGCGGTAAAGTTGGTCTCTGTGGTCCATACGGCATCGACCAGGTTGGTCGTGCTCTGGAATGCATAGCCATGTCCGACATAGAGATTGCCGGCGGCGAACACTAAACCGGTATTCCCCATCATGAGCATGTTGCCCAGGGATGGCGGCTGAATGATGCTCTCCGTACCTTGCACTGTGATTCCTGTGTAGCCGCAATACCCGTTCTCCGAAGCCGGCGTTGTGAAATCAAACTTTAACGCGGCCACTTCATCGGCCAGTATGCCGGTCGAGGGGATCAACTGTACCCGTGTTGCAGACTGGATGCCGCCGATGATTCCCGGGTTATAATTGACGCTGGTTAACAGAATAAAGTCGGAGGGATCCTTCATCGTCGAATAGTAAACGGTATAGGCCTGCTGATCCCGTCCGTTGTCCGCCCAGCCGCCGTAAACGGTAATATTCGTGACATCGTATCCAGTGGAAGAACCTGGAAGCGTGTAAACCAGTTCACGCCCCGCACTGCCGCCGCAGGTCACATAATTCCCGCTGGTGGTGATCGGGAATGAAGCGGAAGGATTTCCAATGATCTGCGTCAGGCCAAGATCGTGCGTGGTTGTCAGGGAATTCACATCGCGTTGGCCGGAAAGTTCGAGGCTGAAATCGCCCGCCACCGATGCAGGAGGCATTCCTTCGATGAGGCTTCCAGCCGTCGCAAGCGTCCAGCCGGGATAAAAGGTATTGCCCCCCAGGCCGGCCTGATTGGCAGCGAGCGTGATGATATTATCAACCGGTGCCGGCCGATTATTGACCGTCAACGGCGCCGGCGTACTGGCCGTCGCACCGGCATCGTTGTATGAAACCAGCCGGTAGGAACCGGAATCTTCTTCCTGAAGATCGGCAAGCATCAACGTCGAATGGGTCGCGCCGTAAATATCGTTTGTTGTCCCTCCGTAAATATGCTGCCACTGAAGGGCCGTCGGCAAGGTACTCTCAAACGCGGCGCTGAAGGTTATCTCGTCTCCGACAATCATGTTTGCCAGCGACGGTTGCGTATTCGTCACCAGCACAGGCGCACTGGATGGCGGAGCGGAAGCGCTGCCGAACGCCGTCAGTTCTGCGTAGCCGCAATACCCGTTTTCTGAAACAGGCGAACTGAAATCGAACCGAAGGAGCCCGACATTGCCCGCAAGAATACCATCGGTATGGGAGATCGAAACACGGGTTGCCGAAGGTAATTCGCCGGCGATTTCCGGATTGATATTTACGGTAGCCAGAGAGATGAATTCCGAAGGTGCGGACACCGTTGAATAGTAAACGGTATACGCCTGCTGATCGCGGCCGTTATCACCCCAGCCGCCATAAACGACAATGTCGGAGATATCGTAACCGTTCGACGAACCGGTCAATGTATAGGTCACGGAGGTTCCCGCATTGTTGCCGCAGGTTACATAATTGGGACTGGTTGTTCCTGAGCCGACGTCAATCACAAGACTGCCCCCATCGGTCAGGGAAGCAACCGAACGGGTCCCCAGCTGCGATTCCATGTTGAAATCACCGCTCGTGCTCGTCGGCTGCCTGTTCGCAATCAGGCTTCCGTCGGTTACCACGCTCCAGCTCGGACTGAAAGGTACGGCTGTCCCGGTTTCGTTGGTCGTCGTAATGATGACACTCGGCGGCACCGCGACTTCATAAGGCGATGACCACTGATAGCGCCCCGATCCAACATTGAATACCGCATAGCCATCAGACACTCCAACGTAGTTTACGCCGGGCGCACTCATGGCGGCCACACCGCCTTCGGTAATGGCCGGAGCATTGGTCGTCGGTACATAAACCATGGCAGTTGTATTTGGGGGGATTACCGTGTCCATGGAAAAAATTCCGCCGTCATTGGTCCACACCGTTGAAATGCTGCCCCGCACGGATTCATAGCTGGTCGACGCCCAATCCAGTCCGTCGCCCGCCACGGGCTGAATCCGGATGCTCTTGTATCCGGGACTGGCCGGACTGATGCCGCCGACGTTGCCGTAAAGATACTCACCCACTGCCCCAAACGCATAATGATTGAACGAGTTCATTCCGATGGTCTGAAAACCGCCGTTCGGCGTCCACCCATCCCAGCGTTCCCACATCGTGGTTGCACCCAACGTCACCTGATAAAGCCACGAAGGATAGGTTTCCTGCAGCAGCAACGCATAGGCGAGGTCATCGCGACCGGCCAGGTGCAGGGCCGGCAGCAGCCGCGGTGTGCCGATGAAGCCGGTGGCCAGATGGTTTCCGAAACCGGTAACGGTATCCGCAAACCGCTGAGCCGCCAGATTGCGCAGATGGTCCGGCACCAGATTCAGGGTGAATGCGAGGGAATAGGCGGTCTGGCTGTTCCCGCTTTCGGCAAAGGAACCGTCCGAATCAAAGAAACCTCCAAAGGCAGCTGCGATGTTGCTACGCAGGGTTGCGTAGTAGGCCGCATCCGCATCCTTTCCCAGCACGGCAGCGATTTCAGACATGGCCTGCGCGTAGTAGGCATAGAATGCCGTATCGATTGTCTTTCCCGTCGCGCCGCCTCCGAGATCCAGCCAATCACCAAAGTCCCCCGGAAGGCTGCTGATGACATAGTTAACCGCATAGCCGGCCAGAAAATCACCGAAGGACTGGAACGATGCATAATGATCAGCAAGAATATTGGTATCGCCGTAATCCTGATACATGAAATACGAGCAAATCCAGGCAGCATCCTGCCAGGCGGCGGCTCGACTGCCGGCTCCCAGATCGGGCGCGACATGGGCATAGGAACCATCAGAGTTTTGTGAATCCTCACAGAACGTGACCATGTGCCGGCGGAAGAAGGACTGCACATCAAAGTTGTAGGCAGCCGTGGGCACAAAAAATTCCGTATCGCCGCTCCAGCCCAGTCGTTCGTCGCGCTGCGGACAGTCGGTGGGCACTTCGAGATAGTTTCCTTTCTGTCCCCAGATAATGTTGCTGTAAAGCTGATTCACCAGCGGACTGGAGCAGGAAAAGCTACCCGTCCGCTGCATATCGGAATGTACCACGATACCGGTCACCGACTCCAGCGTCGGCGGTTCGGTCAGTCCGGTAATTTCCACATAGCGGAATCCATGGAATGTAAAGCGGGGCTCGTAGGTTATCGTTCCATTTGTGCCGAAGGTGTAAAAGTCCGTCGCATTCGCACCGCGCAGATTGGCCGTGTAAACGGTCCCTTCCGGATTGAGCATTTCGCCGTGCCGCACCGTGATGCGGTCACCAACGTTTCCACTGATCTGCAACCGCACCCAGCCCACCATGTTCTGGCCGAGATCAAAGGTATAGCGTCCCGGCGCGGGTTCGGCAAGACCGACAGCGGGCAGCGTTTCCATCACCCGCGACGGCTCAGTAACGGCGGCCATCACCAACGGTCCGTCAGGAGATTCAACCGATGATGGATCACCGTATAGTGCCTGAACGATTGTCAACGTACTGCCTCCGCCATCCAGCGTGGCGGTGGAATTCTCTGCAAAAGATACGGTCTGGGTGGCTCCGCTCCCGACCTGATACGTGATCTGCAAAACCTTTTCGACGCCGAACGCCGGGTCATCGCCCCCCATCGTATCGTTATCCACCGGCAAATTAAGTTGATTATCCATGACCTGCGATTCCACCAGTGCTGTGACATCGAAATAGCGCAGTGACGCCGCATCCAGACCGGTCGTTACAGAATCCCATCCGCTATCGTCGAAGGCGACGGTATCCCAGCCCGGCAGTTCCAGCCGCGCATCGTATTCCGATCCCAGCAGCAGGTCGCTGAACCGAATGGCGCCATAGCTGGCTTTCCACGAGCTGTCGCTCACGATAGTCTGGGTGGTTCCGTCGTCCAGCTCCACTTCCAGCTGGGCCAGCAGCCGCGACTTGCCGCCATAATTCAGGCGCTGGCCACGGAAGGCCAGATTGCTGGCATACCATCCGTCTCCCAGCAATGCGGAGAGCGTATTGGCCCCGTTTTGCACCATCTCTGTAACATCGTACGTCTGGTAATAAACCCGCTTATTAAAATCCGTCCATCCCGGTGCCAGCACATCATTGCCGACCTTCTGACCGTTGAGATGCAGCTCATACGCGCCGAGGGCGGTCACATACACCGTAGCCCGGCTTACTGCCTGGCTGACACTGAAATTCTTGCGCAGATAAGGAACCGGAACCCGCGCAGTATCATTCAGTGACGGCGTGCCCCAGGGCGTTCCTCCCCCGCTCGCGTAGCCCCATGCGGAATCGTCATAGGCAACGGCCGCCCAATCGCCCGACGGCCAGGAAGCCGCTTTCCAACCCGTATCAACAGGGATGTCGCTTACCGCCCCAGAGTCAAACTGCACAACCAGCCGCCCAATTGCGGCGGCCGGCCGCTGGGCATCATCACTCGTCGTTTCCAGCACCAGCACATTGGCACCGCTGTGCAGCCACGGGGTAACATTGATTCGTGCCGTCTCCTCCCAGCGCAGGGCCGACTTGTCCATTTGCTGTCCGTTTACATATACGTTGCAGCGATTATCCGCATACAGGGCCAATACCGCATTCGAGATCGCCGACTCCGGCAGCACAATCTCTTTCCGAAGCACGGATTGGTAAACCCCGCCCTGAGAGGACTGACCGGAAGCACTCACCCACTGCAGGCCGGATGTATTAAACAATGCATTGTCCGCTTCCTCCTGCGGCGTGAGGTTATACGCTTCATCATAACCAATCCACTCCGCCGACCAGTCGTTGCTTGAGAGCAAACCCATGGACCACAAGGCATTGGTGCTCCAGGCGGAAACGGTGCCTTCGCCGTCATAGACACGCACCCGCCAATAACACTTTTCGCCACGGAGTAATGACGCGCCGCCGTATAGCACGTCCACGGTCTGATCGCTACCGACCTTGCCGCTATCCCAAAGGTCTGACGTGCCGGGTATCGAGCCGACCTGAATCTGGTAAGCGCTCTGCACCTCACCACGTGCAAGACCGTCACTTTCCAACTTCCAGGAAAGCCGCGGAACAGTATCGCCGATTCCCAACGGATCCACCCGCATACCGCAACGCAAATCCACGGGAACAAGAGCAGCCGGTACTCCCACGACGGCAAGGTTAAACCAGACAAACGCCAACAAAAGCATCGGGTTTATCTTCATCGCCGCTCCGGACTGACATGGATTCGCCAGAGATGAACCATGGGTTCGGCCATCGATGGATACCTTGTCCAGAGTCGTTCTGAAACGGAGAAATGGGTTTTTCGTATTCGCTTTCATTTTCGTGATCCTGTGGTCTGTTTGATAGAAATCATTCGCAGGGAATAGCGTACTGAACGCCTGAGCGGGAGACAGAGCCGGCAACGGAATCAGGACAATTCAGACTCGCATATCTCACTTGCCCTCCAGAACGCATTGCCAGCAACTAATGCGAATTTTATCCATGAATCACTTCAAACAATTTCAGAAAAATTGCTCAAACGTTTCCGGAAGGCATCCACCGTGTTCCGTTCAGCAGCCAAGGACAATACTTCAAAACACTATAGGCTGCAGGCATGATCGCCTTGGCGGAAACAAAGCGTCGACGCCATCCCGAGGATCGGAATGGTTTCCGGGGCATACTCCGGCAATCCGGACCAGTTCATGATTCGAAGACCCACAGCCCGGAGTATATCAGCACAGTCAGCGCGGCCTCCGTTGGGTACACCACGGAATGCGGTTCAGGGTTCAGGCTCCGCTTTCGCAGTAAATGCGTAGCTGCCCGATTGTACCCTGAATAAAACAAACAGTCCGGTTTCACCGATAAACTGAATGCCTTCTACCTCAGACTCCGCTGAACCTTTTTCCCAAACAGTATCGTTGCCCGACCTGATTTCTTTTAATGCGAAACCAACCTCAAAAACGTTTTTCGGTATTCCTACGATGCATGAGGAATGAGGTGGGACAAGAATCGTCTGTTCCAAAATCTGTGTTGATTTATTCAATTCGCAACCGGCATGGATGTCCCCCTTTGGCGAAGGAATAACTCCGCTGAGTTTCGTCAGGTCGCCCATGAGTGGTTGAAACTCAAATTCGTCATAAGCTGCCTTGACCGGTTTTACGCCGAGATAATGAGCACTGAGCAGGTAAAGCGGGCCGGCAGACCAGGCGTGGTTATTGCTGTTTTTTGCGGGAAATTCTTCCCACAGGGTTGAGGACCAGCTGTCGACCATGGCTTTATATCGTTCGCGCATGCGTTTTAGCGCTGCGACCGGACCCAGTTGCAACATGGCCCGTTCAACATACATTTCCTGATAAGGACCTGCGTTGTACCTGTGAGTCAATACATCAAGCACGCTGCCTTTTTTACTTCCATCAACCACGCCCGCCAATACAGCCCAGGCATTGCTGCGGTCGTCAACCACACTCGACTGTTGCCCGTTTTTATTGGCAAACACATAGGCTTTTCCGTTCCAGAAATAATCATTGAACTTCGATTTTACGGCACCTTTCAACCTGGTGTAGTATGCGGTATCTTCTGCTCTGCCAATGATTCCGGCGATGTCGGCCATGTTTCCAAGCAGGCATATGTACATGGCATTGCAAACGGTGTTGGCACTTCCAATCTGAATGTCCAGATTGTCGCCCCAGTCAATCCAGTTCCAAACGTCATCCTGCAGGATCAACATGCCATCGGCATTTGATGTCGAGATCAGGTATTGAATGTATTTTTTGCACATGGGGTACAATTCTTCGAGTAAATCCCTGTCACCGGTGTACAGGTAATAATACCAGAGCGTTGTCATTGCAGCGAGGTTCTGATCGGGCAGATGGTACTTTGTGCCCGGAGCCGTGGTGTAAAGGGAACCGTCATCTTTTTGTGTGTACAATAATTCGCGATAGGCCTTCTTCGAAAGAAGCGTAGCGTTTTGGTCATAGAGATAGAATGAATACAGAATCTGTTCCGACACATCGGCCCACCACTGCCCGCGCATACGATCTGGACAATCATAAAAATAATCCCGCATGCAGACCTGCGACGTATTTTTACATTTTTTCCACAGTAGATTCAGCGCTTCGTCGTTCGAGTGGAATGCCCCCAGAATTTCGGAATTGTAGGAGGTCTGGCGGAACTTCAGATCAATGATCTTTACAGGAGCGGCAACGTTGCTGAAAACATACTTCACGACATGTCCGCTGCTGTTTTGCCAGGCAAAGCACTCAAATTCCTGTAAGCCCTCTTTGGTAAAATAATCCTGATAGTAATATTCGTTCAAGATAATGCGGATATGAACACCGGCGGGCGCATCAATTCTGAAATAGGGCGTCCCCTGAATGTTACAGCCCAATGCACCGGTAATGGTGGTATTGCCTGTAACTACCTTAGGAAGCGCGGACTGGTTTTCGTATGCCTTTAATCCGTAATCCTTACAGAAAGGAATAGTGCGATTCACCAGCTGGTTCCATGGCGCGGCCGGAGGAATCCCTTTCTCAGTAGCGCAGTCCCATCCTGAATCATCGAATGCGACCGTTTTCCACTCGGGCGTTGCGTCCCGGGCATCATACGTAACCGGATAGGAAAGCCATGTGTAGCTATCCCATATTTTTAATGGAGAATCCTCCGCCCCATAGGCAAGATCACAACTGCCCGACAAGATGCAGACATCCAATTCCGAAGCACATTTCACAAACGGTCCGCCTGTTCCGACCGGACGGTAATAGCCCGACTTGACGACATTATCTAATGGGTCTCCATCAAAAATATCATTACTGAACCGGATGGTCCCCACCACATTGAATTTGTAATTAAACACTCCCCGCGAAAAGGCCGGATCGGTCCTGATTTTCCAGCTGCGATCCGAAAGAATCTGTGCCGGTTCTGCTCCGGTCAGATCTGACTGAAACAGGAAACCACCATCAGGGAGAGCCATTTCCGTGCAGGTTTCCGGCCCTCCCTTATGCCAAACAAGAGCGGCAATTGTGTTCGCCCCCTTTTTCAAATATGGCGCCAGATCAATTGTATCAAAATAGGTGTTGGACAAATCAGGACGCGTACTCAGGCCGCCATCGTTCACAACCAGCACACCGTTAACAAATAACCAGTATTTGTTTTCAGCCGCAATTTTAGTCACAGCAGTTTCCGGCTGCTCACTCAGGCTGACGGTCTTGCGGATATCAACCCACGCATTGTCAGGGCCTTGATCGGCCGTCCAGATCCATTCTGCATTCCAAGCATCATTAAATCTGTCGCGATCCGCCAATCCTGTGATGGGCATGGAAAACAGAAACAGCACAACCAAAGATATACGAATGAGTGCGAAATCACATTTCACGCGATTTATGTATTCGCCTCGGACAACAACCGGCGTAGCTGCAGTCACGATGGTCTTCAGGTCAGTCACATTCTTTCTCCTCTTTGAGACAGGAAAACATCGCCCTGTAAAGCTCCGACCATCTCCCGCGAACGGTATCGCGCTCCAATCCGCACAAGCCGATTCAATGATCGAAGCAATCCAGCCATTCTTAACGACCAATCAATGCTGACTGATTGTTTATCCAGACGTTATCGATCCGGGCGTTTCTCCAGCCAGATCCTAAAATATCGAGTTTCCCCAACAGTTACCATGACGATTATGTCGTCAAATAGCACAATATGGCCACAATGCGATCAACGAGGGGGATGGAAATGCGAACGCCACTCCATTTCGGGCAGGCCCTGCAAACCGTTTCTTCGCCAGATTCACCACTGATTTCAGCGAGGCCGGCACACAGCGATCAGGGTTTCACATCCGTTACTTCAAAGGTTAGCGAATTGATTTTATTTTTGGAAAAGTCAGCACATACGGCTCGCTGCCATCGCTCATCAATTCGCCGTTGATAATGACTTACTTCCGTTGCTGAACCGGGTCGATGCACCGGTCACCTGATCAACGAGAGCCTTACGCGGCTAAAACAAAAGACCCTGCTGCTGGTTATTGATAGGGTTTTTCTGGATCGACTACATCAGCGGTCCGGCTCCATGCTTTACCGAAGGAGCTTCATGGTTTCGATCTGACCCTGCCGGGCATAGTCGGCGGATTCTCCGAGAATACGTGCCGCCTCCTGCGGAGCATGGAATCCCATGGAGTTTTCGGCGGCAATATAATCCAGACGCCACTGCGCTTTACGCTGCAGTTCGAGAGCCGGCCTGAGCTGTTCGTCTGTTGCACCGCGTTCCTTCGCATCATTGACGGCGTCGAGCAGATCCATGAGGGCAACCCCGGCACGCTGTAACAGATCAAAATTCTTCTGCTGGATCGAGTCGACGCGGGCGAGAAGTTCCGATTCAGAGATATGGTGGCACGGCTGGCAGGAGCGGTTCACATTCAGCAACGGACTGCGCACCCAATGATCCGACACCTTTGATGCGCCATCGCGCTGATACGGCATATGGCAATCGGCGCAGGCCACACCGCTGCGGGCATGAATTCCCTGATTCCACAGCTCAAATTCGGGGTGTTGGGCCTTCAGGATTTCGGCGCCGGACTCCTTGTGCTTATAGTCATAAAAACGATGTCCGTCATCCATTGTCAGCCCATCCCAGAACTTTTCTGCGTCCTCCATTTTCAGGCCGTCTCCCCAGGGGAAGGTCAGCGGGAATTTTGAGGAACAGTAATATTCCACATGGCACTGGCCGCATACAAAGGATCGCATTTCACCTCGCGTGGCATCCACATTCGGATCATAGGGCTGTGACCGTGAACCCTGTCGCCAGATTTCGATCGACGGGATGGCGGGAACCGGTGCGGTCGATTCCGCCAGCCGCTGCATTCCAACGATAAAAGCCGGACGGGTTACACGAAGCTGCATGTCATCTGGACTGTGACAATCGACACAGGATACCGGATGAGCATGCCCCATATCGTGCACCATTTTGTTGAGTTCCTGATAGGACATGGCATGGGTTTTATTCATGCCGGCCAGAGCATCCCCATCACCAAGCGCCCGGTATACGGGCATGATTGATGCGTGGCAGTGCATACACGATCCGGACTGCGGCTTTGTCTGTCGATCCGTCTGCTCCTGATCCTGCAGCATATATGCATGGCCACGGCGATCCCGATAATCAATGGAGAAGGCATAGCCGAGAAACATGCGTTTCAGCCAGGGATCCCGCTCGATTTTTTCCTCCGGCAGGGCTTCGCTTCCACCGTGCCCTCCGAAGCGGGTGCGTGTTGCGAGGGCGGTTCGCTTATACGAATCATACTGCTTCGGCCAGTTTTTCCCCCACACCGCCGGATCCGTGGTATCTTCATCCACCTCGACAAGGCGCACGTAAGGATTGCCGGCTTCCATTTTGCGTTCAAAGATATTAACGAGCAGAGCGCTGATCCCGGCAGCAGCCAGAGCTGTAACTATGATGACGGCAATAAATATGCCCCCGCCGATCGCCTTTTTTCCTGTCTTACTCATGGCCTTCCCTTTCGTTTTCACCCCCCCGCCCGGCGCCGCCGATACTGGTCGGCAAAGCACCATGCCCCACTCCGGCATGGCAATGAATACAGCTCACGGCATCCGGATTGCTTACGTCCCCTCTGAAAAGTTCGTGAACCATGTCTTCATGGCAAACAACACAGTTGTGCTGGAGAATCCTGCTGTTCTTTTCCTTGATCATGATCGGCTCGTGAAAATCCTGCAGGGTAAAGCCTTTAGAATGGTGATAACCGTTTTCGGCTTTCGCTTTATATTTTGCGAAAAAGGTATGAGGGAGATGACAATCAACACAGCCCGCCACAGTATGGTGACTGGATTTTTGCCAGGAATCATACTGAGGCGTCATAATGTGACAATTCATGCAGGCTTTGGGATCGGTACTGAAATATGAGAACCCCTCGGCATATTTGAATGTGTATGCCCCGGTTCCTATGAGCACCCCGAGGAAGACTGCAAACAAAGCACTCTTTTTCTGAAGCATCCCCACGTCCCTCCAGCCAAAGACACAAACACGACTATTCCGCTAACCTCACCGGCCTTTGGTCTTTTTACATCTGCACCGGATGCAGTAAAAGAACAAAACAGGATAAATTGGATATCCCTTGGTTTTCCGGACGACATCATACCGAACCTTAGTAACGACGGGATATTCACTCCACGACCGTCTGGTCCGGCGCATTGAGCTAAAAAAAGGGTTGCGGACGAATCCGCAACCCTCCGACCAGTTGGAGATGAAGATCGTTATAAGAAGAGTCTTCGAACGGCGAGGCCGCCGCAACCGGCAATCGCAATGAGCACCAGCGTGGCCGGTTCGGGGATTGCCTCAACCGTGGTCCAACCGGATGATAAAGCACTTGCTGGCGAAGCGCCGCCGGCAATATCGCCGGTCAGAAACGCATGGTCCTGTGCATTTTCAATGGTGGCCGCTGCGATGTCCCAGGTCTGCCCCGGAGCCAGATCGGTATAGTTTGTCAGATAATTCCAGGAGATGGCAAAGTCGACAAAGGTTGTATCTCCGAAATTGGCTGTTGCCTGCCCGTCCACGCTGCGAATATACCCATCTGTCGTACGACCGGCTCCATTGATGTCGTTGTCTCCCTTGGTCGTGATCCCATCGATATCATCAAGCTTTGTCTTGGACCAGGTTGTTGCATTGACTCCGGCTACCGACATTTCAAAGCCATGTTCTTCCGGCGCATTTTTTGAATCCCATGTTAATGCGAAATCAATCTGCGAGCTGGCGGAATCGGTTCCGAATCCCGTTCCGTACAAATAATTGTCCAAATCGATCAGAATGGTATGGGTTCCGTTAAAGGTGTCGATATCTGCGGTCGCGGTATATACGCGCATTCGGAAAAAGAGATAACTTCCGTTATCCGCCCAGTAAAACGCCGGATCAAGGGCATCACCGACAAAATCCTCTTCGCCATACGCCATTCCGTCCTGCGCGTCATTCAATGCCGTCAATGGCGTCCAGTCCGCATCCTGAACCCAATTATTGTAGCTTCCAATCTGCTCAACAATCGTTCCGAAACCGGTACTTACAAGAAGCGGAACCAGCAATAAAACCTTAAGAAAGCGCATATGAATCCCCTTAGCATGAATAAGGGATCCTGAATTCCCGATCCCAACCGCGCAAACAAACTTTATTACATTATAATATTTATGACACAACATCTCCGCCAGATGTTCTCCTGCATAAAACACAAGTGCAGCAGTGCTCTGTTTTATTCCGGCGCCGCCGCTTGACCCCGTAGGGCAAGGTGCGGATGATGCCGCGATGTTTTCATCCTCACTCAAAAATAATCTGCTGGCGGCACTGGCCTGTCTGCTCTGGTCGACGGCCTTTGTGACGGCCAAACATGCGATGGAATATCAGGAACCTCTAACTCTGGCCGGCCTGCGTTTTATTCTGGCCGGTCTGATTCAGATTCCCTTTTGCAAGCATTGGCTGGCGCCGTGGCAGCTGATGCGCCGTGAATTTGTTACCGTGCTGTTGGTCAGCCTGTTTCACACGGTTTACCTCTATGCCACTTTTTTCATCGGTCTGTCATGGCTGCGCGGTGCTGAAGGAGCCATCACAATCGGCGCCGGACCGCTTTGCGCCGCACTCGTTGCCCATTTCATGATGCACGACGACCGACTCCAACGCCGCACGCTGATCAGCATTGCATTCGGCATGTCCGGCATCCTCCTGATCAGTATCGCCTCAAAACCCTGGAGCCCGGTCGGGCTGAAGGAGTTGTTCGGCATGTTGCTGCTGTTGAGCGGTTCGGTGGTTTCCGCCATCGGGAATGTGGTTGTGGCAAAGCGTAAAGGCGGGCTCCCGCCGATTGCTCTGAATAGTGCCCAGATGCTGATCGGCGGTACGGTGCTGATGCTCATCGCCCTCGTGGTCGACGGCGTTCCGAATCTGGCGTCGCCAGCGGCGTTTTATGGTCAGCTGTTCTGGCTGGCCACGATTTCCGCCGTTGCCTTTGCCATCTGGTTTCACCTGCTCGGCCGCATTAAGGTTTCCCGGCTGAACCTCTGGAAATTCCTGATTCCGCTGAGCGGCGCACTGCTGAGCTGGTGGCTGCTGCCGGAGGAATCGCCTTCGATCTCATCGCTGGCCGGCATGGCACTGATCGTTGCAGGGATTGTGGTTGCCCACAGCGAAAAACGGCAAAAACCAACTGCCTAGAGATCCCGTTATGCGGACAACCAGCTGAATGCGTCATCAAGGCTTCGGAACAGGTGCCGTTCCTGCGGCGCCTGATGTCCAGCATAAACCTCCCACATTCGGGCAATTCCGTAATCCACATCCCGACCAAGCACCAGCGCCGTTCGTTTCGCAATCCGGTCTGTATGCTGTCCGATAAAAAATGAGAGCATTCTGAGCTCGTTTTCTCTCAGGGACGTCATGTCCGCATTGCTGAAATCCCAGAGTTCATCCATACCATTGATATGATCCGGATGGTTGAGCAATTCTTCGATTTTGCATCGGACATCTTCGAAGGAGGGCTTTCCCGTAAGCTGAACAATGGCCACGGATTTTTCGAGATCCAGCATGATCATGGCGATTTCCTTTGTACCATTTGTTACAACGCGGCCAATGCAGCATTGAAGGTATCACTCGGGCGCATGGCTTTGGCCAGCAGTCCGGCATTCGGGCGATAGTATCCGCCGATATCCACGGCATGTCCCTGGACCTTGTTGAGTTCATCAACGATCACGGCTTCGTTTTGGGTCAATGCCTCGGCCAAAGGAGCAAACCGTGCTTTCAGGTCGCTATCCCGATCCTGTGCTACCAGCGCCTGTGCCCAGTACATCGCGAGATAGAAATGGCTGCCCCGGTTATCCAGCTCGCCGCACGAACGCGACGGCGACCGATTTTCTGCGAGGAATTTTGCATTTGCCACATCCAGCGTTTCCGCCAGTACGACTGCCTTTTCGTTTCCGAATACGTTTGCCAGATGTTCCAGAGAAACACCCAGCGCCAGAAATTCGCCAAGCGAATCCCAGCGCAGATGGTTTTCCGACAGGAACTGCTGAACATGCTTCGGCGCAGAGCCGCCGGCGCCTGTTTCAAAAAGACCGCCGCCGTTCATCAACGGAACGATCGAAAGCATTTTCGCGCTGGTTCCCAGCTCCAGAATCGGGAAAAGGTCGGTCAGGTAATCGCGCAGTACGTTTCCGGTTACGGAGATGGTATCGAGCCCATCCTTGCAGCGCTGCAGGGCATGGCGGGTCGCGGCATCCGGATTCATGATCTGAATATCCAGCCCGGCGGTATCATGATCCTCGAGATATTCATTTACCTTGGCAATCAGTTGCACATCGTGCGCACGGTTTTCATCCAGCCAGAAAATGGCCGGCGTGCCGGTGGCGCGGGCGCGATTGACCGCCAGCTTCACCCAGTCACGAACCGGCGCATCCTTGGTCTGACATCCGCGCCAGATATCGCCTGCTTCAACCACGTGCTCCAGCAGAACCTTGCCGTCGGCATCGCAGACGCGAACCGTGCCGGCCATCGGAATTTCAAAGGTTTTATCGTGCGAGCCGTATTCTTCCGCCTTCTGGGCCATCAGGCCGACGTTCGCAACACTGCCCATCGTGGACGGATCAAAAGCGCCGTTCTGTTTGCAGAATTCGACCGTTGCCTGATAGATCCCGGCATAGGAACGGTCCGGAATCACAAAATTGGTATCCTGCTGTTTGCCTTCTTTGTTCCACATCTGACCGGAAGCCCGGATCGCGGCAGGCATGGAGGCGTCGATAATGACGTCGCTCGGAACGTGCAGGTTGGTAATGCCCTTATCCGAATCAACCATCGCCAGATCGGGAGCTGATTCATAAACGGCCATGATGTCGGCTTCGATCTCCGCCTTCTTTTCCGAAGGAAGGGTTGCGATTTTTGCATAGAGGTCGCCCAGTCCGTTATTGGCGTCAACGCCCAGCTCACTGAGGATTTCCGCATGCTTTTCAAAGACGTCCTTGTAGAATACGGCAACGCAGTGACCGAAAATGATCGGGTCGGAAACCTTCATCATGGTGGCCTTCATATGCAGCGAAAAGAGCGTGCCGTCTGCCTTGGACTGCTCAATCTGATCCGCGAGAAAAGCGCGCAACGCCTTCACGCTCATAAAGGTTCCGTCCAGCACTTCGCCGGTCTGCAGTTTCAGCCCTTCTTTCAGCACCGTTACCGAACCATCGGCCTGAACCAGCTCAATCCGGGCAGTCGTGGCTTCCGGAATACAGACGGACTTTTCATTTCCGTAAAAATCATCAGCCGGCATGGCGGATACGACGGATTTGGAATCGGCCGACCACACCCCCATGCGGTGCGGGTTGTTTTTTGCATACTGCTTCACCGCCGCCGCAGAGCGCCGGTCGGAGTTGCCTTCGCGCAGCACCGGATTCACCGCGCTGCCCTTGACCTTATCATATTTCGGGCGGGCATCCGGATCGTCATATTCCGGCAGGTCATATCCCATCGACTGAAGCTCGGCAATTGCCGCTTTCATCTGCGGAATCGAGGCTGAAATATTGGGGAGTTTGATAATGTTGGCTTCCGGCGTCCTGGCCAGTTCGCCCAGCTCGGTCAGCGCATCGCCTACGCGCTGTTCTTCGGTGAGCCGCTCCGGAAACAGGGCAAGAATGCGGCCAGCCAGCGAAATATCACGCGTCTCAACGCTGATTCCGGCGGCCTCGGTGTAGGCCGAAATGATGGGCAGAAGCGAATTGGTCGCCAACATCGGCGCTTCGTCAGTAATTGTGTAGATAATCTTTGCTGTCATGATGACTCCGTTAAATCGATGGTTTCCGGATATCGCGTTGCGCTACCGTCAATAAATTGAAGGGGTTGTGTGTATATTGAATGCGGTGAGTATGTCAAGGAAGGCTCCAAAGAACTAGGACCGGAACGAAGGCATTGCGTATTTCATGTGACTCACAAAATACGCATCAGCCCAAACTTCCAAAACCCATCAATCTGTGTTTAATTCCCCCGCATTATGACAAACGAAATTCATCTGACAGAAGATCTGCGCATTACCGGCCTGAAAAAGCTGATCACTCCGGCGCAATTGAAAACCGAACTTCCGCTGGGTAAAGAGCTGACCGAAAAGGTGCTCGCCGACCGGCAGAACGTACGGGACATTATTCATCGGAAAGATCCGCGCCTGCTGGTGGTGATCGGTCCCTGCTCCATCCATGACCCGGCAGCGGCGCTGGATTATGCCACCCGTCTGGCGGCACTTTCTGAACAGGTCAAGGATCGCTATTTCATTGTCATGCGCGTCTATTTTGAAAAGCCGCGCACCACTATCGGCTGGAAAGGCTTCATCAACGATCCCCATCTCGACGATTCGTGCGACATGGAGCACGGTCTGCATGCGGCGCGTAAGCTGATGCTCGACATCGTCAAGCTGGGCCTTCCGATTGCCACCGAATTCCTGGATCCGATCGTCCCGCAGTATATCGCCGACATGATCAGCTGGTCTGCCATTGGCGCACGAACCACGGAATCGCAGACGCATCGGGAAATGGCCAGCGGACTATCCATGCCCGTTGGATTCAAGAATGCGACGGACGGCAACATTCAGGTAGCCATTAACGCCATTGAGTCCGCCAGCATTCCCCACAGTTTCCTTGGAATCGATCAGGCCGGTCACACGGCGGTAGTAACAACCGCCGGCAATCCGAACACCCATCTGGTCCTTCGCGGTGGCGATAAACAGCCCAACTTTGAGATGCCGGAAGTCACCTATGCCGGATGCAAGCTGGAAGCTGCCGGACTGGAACCGACCCTGATGGTCGACTGCTCGCATGCCAACGCCAGCAAGGTTGCGCTCAACCAGCTCAAGGTCTGGGACGAGATTCTCCGTCAACGGTCCTCAGGAAACTCTCCGATCACCGGTGCCATGGTGGAAAGCTTTATCGAACTGGGTAACCAGAAGATTTCTACAGAGCTGAAATACGGACAGTCCATTACCGATCCGTGCATCGACTGGGAAACCACGGAACGCATGCTGCTGGGCTAATCCTCCCAACCGGGAAACGGCACGAAGCCGGCGTAACGCCTGCTTTGAAGATGTGTATTTTCATACAACAAGTTATAAGAGCGAATACTTTCCCCTCTTAAAATCAGTTGCATTGCAATCCGCTTTTCTCCAAAGTTTAAAAACAACAAAAGGAGATCAATATATGAAAAAGATTACACTCGCCCTTTTCTGTTCCATGGTCGCAATGACCTTCTCGGTCCAGGCAGGCGCAATTTCGGATCAGCTTAAGGCGGCGGACTGCAATTTTACCATCCTGCGCAAAGGGAAGCCGGTAAACGTGATCAAACAGGTGATCACGCTCCGTGCCATCTCCGAGAAGGGATTTATTGACCCTGTAAAAAAGATGATTCAGGACACAACGACCACGGACTATCCCTATTCAACGGGTTATCGGTCCTATCATGTGGAATTTGCCTACACCGGTGACCGCATCGAATTCAAGGATGTCGACAAGATTGAGTTCTATATCGGAAAAACCCTGGCCTACGTACACCCGACCGAAAACATTACCCGCCGGATGGCTGACTCGGATGAAAGAACGGAGCAGAAAACCTACTATTTCTCCATCAACCTACAGGGCATTCCACTACTGATGCTGGATGATATTACGACGATCAATATTTTTGATTAACCGACAACTTTCGAAAAAGAAACAGGGCCTGTTCTGAAACCGGAACAGGCCCTGATTTTTTTATCGGTCGGACTCTGAGGAAGCCGCGGTCGACTTCTTCGGCCGGGACGGAGAAGGGGTCGTACGCGCTGCCCGGTTTACCGTCGGCTTGGAAGTCGCCGGACGACTGACCTTCGGGGCAGGTTTCGGCGCCGAAGTCGGTTTCGGAGCGGGGGTCTTTACCACTTTTTGAGGCGCCGGAGTCGGTTTCGGAGTGGAAGTCTTCGGCTGAGGCCTGGGAGTCGCGACCTTAACCGGCGAGGTCTTCTTTGGAGCCGCAACCTTTGGAGTGGTGGTCTGCACAGGTTTAACCGGGGTGACGGGCGTCGGCGACCGCACGGTTTTTACGGGCTTAGCCGGCGCTTCCGACTTTTTAACTCTTGTCACACCGGCATTCACGGCCGGAGCAGTTTTGACCGGAACAGGCGTCACCACCGGCGCCGATGCGGAGGAAGAGCTTATTTTAACGGCTGGAAGCTGGGGCTGATTCCGGGTCCGCCGCTGGGCCGCCTTGATTGCCGATGAATGATCCACGATCGGCTGTTCGACCATCAGTATGCGGCGGTTTTCATCGATCCGTTCAATCTTAGGCCTTTCAGGATCGGTTGTGCGACGATAACGCACGGATACCGGCTTCGGCTGCGGATGTCCGGGGCCATAAATCATCCGGCTAGGGATGCCCGGGTTCACGATAACATTCATTTTCGGATCCCGATGGATAAAACTTCCGGCTTTGGTACGGCCATAGATCAACTTTGCATCCCGACCGGCAATGCGATAATGACACAGGTCGGCATGGTGGAAATCGCGAGAAGAAACAAAGGTGAAGGAGGAGTAGCCGAGATCAAAACCAAAGCCGACATTCACGGTCCGTCCGTGATACACGAGTCCGACTCCCGGACGATATACGGCGTGAGGAGGCAGCGGAGCCCAGCCATAGTGGGTGTTATCATAGCGCCAACTGACCCACGAGGGCGCCCATACGGAATCAGGCCACCAGCACCAGCCATACCGTGCATGATGAAACCACCGACCATAATGAAATGCCGCCCAGCCCCAGGAATAGTTGGACATCCAATACCAACCGCGATCGGTGTATACCCACCGCCCATTATCTAAATATGGACGCCAGCTGCTGTTGTTCACCACTACAGTCGGACGCCAGACACGTCCGTAGCCATCCACCTCAATCCAGCTGCCATACGGAGACAATGCATCGTAGAAGGTATCGACCGCGACCTCAGGCGGCTCTTCATCCTGTATGTCAGCTGTCCCAGTTCCCGTTTCAGGCGATGGAGCAGGCTTTGGTTCCGATGTGCTGATTCCGGCGTTCATCAGTTCGGCATCCCGGGCCATGGCGGCATGGATGATCGATGATGCCGTTCCGATATCGGAAAGATAAATAATCGTATCCGCATCCAGTTCAAAGAAGCGCGGGGACTGTTTTACATACGCCAGTATCACATTTTCATCTACTCCGGCCTGTACCAAACGGGCCAGTTCGGCGGCCGGACTTGCAGAATCCAGATCGGGAGGCAATTGGCTGGGCTGGATCAAAGTAACAGCAGGAGCATTGGTTTCCTCGGCCAGAGAGCCTTCCATATAATCGTCCGTCACTTCCTCCGCAGAGGCGACCGACGGTTCGTCAGAGGAGGAATCAACCGTTGCATCCGTATTTTCCTGAGCGAAAACGTTCGGAACCAGCTGCCCCCCGATCATGAATCCGCCGATGGTCATGGTCAAAAGAATGATTCCCGCTGAGGCTATTTTTTTCATCCCACCCTCCTTATTGTTAGGGGACAATACCTGATTACGGTTAATTGGACCAGCAACAATCAAAACCATTCAAATGATCATTTGATTTTTTTACAGTAAAACAAGTTTCTTTATTTTACACCACGTCTTCCTGCTGGCACTTTATCTGCTTGGTTTTAAAGACATTTATTCCCCTTGGGGAGCGTTCATCCAAACAGAAGAGAACAAATGAAGAATCAATCCAAGGGCGCGATTTACGCATGGTTTATCGGGGGCTTTCTCTCCTCTCCGGCCATCTGGTTTTTTGTAATCTGGTACAACGGACTCTTTTCCGGCGAGGAATTGCTGAAGATCGGGATGACCCCCACCCTGATCATCTGGGCCATCGGCTTTATCGTGGTGGCCACCACACTGCTGCACAGGAAACTTATCACCATTGAGAAATACTATCGACAGGAAGCCTCGGAAGAGGATGCGCGTCGTGCTGTGCGGTATTTGCCGAGGATGTTTCTGGTTGCGGAGCTGATCTACTGTGTGGTGGGCCCCAACACGGGACTCCTTGGTAAATCCTTCGTCAGTCATGAGGAATTCATTCTTGGATACAAGTTTGCCATTCCGCTGATCGTTGTCTTTTCGATCCCGTTTTACGTTCAGTTCCTGCGATCGCTCGAATCGTGGGCGCGCGCAGTCCCCTTTGACCGGAACGATATTTCGCTCACGCTTAAACAGCGGTATCACCTGACTACCCTGTCTACGAGCATCGGCACCTTCATGGTTATGATTTTCTTTGTTTATGGATTACTTCTCACTCCGGAGCCGGTTCCCAACAATGTTTTCATATCCAAAACTATCGTGGTCTGCCTGATGGGACTGATCGCCGTACTGGCCTCTGTGATTCCGCTAACCAACATGATGTATCACCAGCTGGATCTTGCCAGTAAACTGGCATTGCAAATTGCGCACAACGACCTGAGAACACGGCTTGAAATTGTGGAACGCGACGAGGCCGGACTGATGGTCTGGTCCCTCAATACCATCTGCGATGTAATGGGTTCCAGCCTGGCTGAAGAAAACCGCGCCGCACAGGAATTCGAATCCATCGCTAGGGAAGAAGAGGAGGAGCTTCAGCTGATCCGAACCAATCACGAGCAGGTTACCGCTCTGGCAGAAGCCATTCATTCCGATGCCACAGCCACAGATCGGCTGATGGGCGATGTGACCGGAGACGTGGAAAAGAATGTACTCCACGTGGAAGAGCTGTCCATGGCCATGCGTTCGATTCAGGAAAACGCCACCCAGACCACCTCGATTATCAAGAGGATCGATGAAATTGCCTTCCAGACCAACCTGCTCGCGCTGAATGCCGCAGTGGAAGCCGCCCGCGCCGGAGAAGCCGGCAAAGGATTTGCTGTGGTTGCGGAGGAGGTTCGGAATCTGGCGAAAAGAAGTACGGAGGCCGCCAGCCACACAACCAAATTGTTGGAAGAATCCCGATCCAGCGCAGAGCACGGAAACCGGGCGTCCCGGAGCGTCTCAGACATGATGGGACAGATTGCCCTTCATGCAAAAGAGGCGGAGGTACTCGTCAGCCGGATCGCAAAGGCCTCGCAGGAACAGACCCACGGAACTGAAGATGTCCGCAAAATTCTCGAACATTTTGAAACATCCATGAAATCCAATATCGACACCGCACGAGCACTCGCCACACACACTGAAAAGTTTAAGTTCCGCTGATCAATCCTACAGCCTTGCAAGCTCGGAAATACTGATATCCGCCCAACCCGGCTGTTCCAGCAGGTGCTCCAGCAGAGCCGCCGAAGCCACAGCATCGTACAGCGCATCATGCGCCTCGCGCGCCGGACACAACGCCTCAATCCGCGGTTTGATGTCCAACATCACCGTCAGATCCTCAAGAGCGTAGGACGGACATCCCGGCCAAACCTTGCGGGCAATCCGCAGGGTATCAATCCACATACCGAACCGATGCATCGGCGCCATCAGACGCGTAAACTTTTTCTCGGTCGCTACATTATGGGCGCAAAGCGGGTACTCCGTGAGTCGCGGCATCAGCTTGAGCCACACCTCCTGCGGCGACGGCGCAGTCGCCAGTTCGTCCCGCAGCAGGACATGCCGGCCCGGTGCATGCGGATTGAACGGTCGGTTGATATCAATCCGCATCAGACTCTCAAACAGGGATTCTTCATCAACACGACCATGCCGGAGCCCGACCATGCCAATCTGCCACGGCTCATTATCAAAGCCGCGCACCGTTCCGGTCGTCTCAAAATCCAGCACCGTAATAACGGCATTCGTGATCGGAGTATGTGCGTCCATCCATTGCGTTGTACAAATTCTCTCCCGCCTTGCAAAGCGTGATCCTCCCGTATCCTTACGAAACTGAAGCATGCAGACCCATTTCTATCAGGTGGTCTCGCCCGGATGCACAGCCCCGGAACCGATCTATTTTGAGTTTGAGGCCGCGCCGGATTCGACGGCGACGCCAAATACTGCACCATATGAAGCCCCGAAACATGATACGTTTCCTCGCCACAGCATGGATAGCTGATCCGTTTCTATGCAAAAAGGCATCCCGCCGGTAAGCAGGATGCCTTTCTCATACCTCAAGAGAGAAGACTATCCCTCCAGCGCAAGGAGTAACGGTTCTTCGAGTGCCTCAATGACCCAGCGAAGGAAGCGGGCGCCGTCGGCGCCGTCGATGATACGATGATCGTAAGAGAGCGACAGCGGCATCATCAACCGCACGTTGCCTTCTGCATCCAGTTGCTTGACGGCCCGGCTGACGCCCAGAATCGCCACTTCCGGAGAATTGACGATCGGCGTGAAGTAGGAACCACCGATGCCGCCCAGATTGGAAATCGTGAAGGTGCCGCCCTGCAGGTCGGCCAGCGCAATCTGTCCGGCGCGCGCCTTGCGGGCGATTTCACCCAGATCCTGAGCCACTTCGATCATGTTCTTGCTGTCGGCGTCACGAACCACCGGAACCATCAGACCTTTGTCGGTATCGACCGCAATGCCGATATTATAGAAGTCCTTGTAAATAATCTCCGCCTTGTCGGCATCGATTGAACAGTTAAAGTTCGGAAACCTCCGCAACGCAGCCGCAACCACGTTGACCAGCATGGCAGTGATCGTGAGCTTTGCTCCGGCGGCTTCCGCCTTTGGGGCAAACTTTTTACGCAGCATTTCCAGATCAGTAATGTCGGCCATATCGTGCTGTGTAACATGCGGGATCGTGGCCCAGCAATAGGCCATGTGCTGCATGGTCGCCTTGCGGATGCCGCTCATCTTTTCAACACGCGTGGCTCCCTGTACTCCGCCGCCCTTGCGGCCACCGCCGTTCTCGAGCGAACTCTTTGCATGGTATTTCACGTCTTCCAGACTGATTCGCCCGCCGGCGCCGGTAGACTGTACCTGATGAATATCAATACCCAGTTCGCGGGCGAGTCGGCGCACATTCGGAGCCGCGGAAACCGCCTTTGCCGTGGAAGGTGCCGGAACCGCAGGAGCATCCGCCTTTGGAGCGGGAGCCGGTGCTACCGGTGCTGGTGCAGCGACAGGCGCTTCAGCCGCCGGAGCAGGTTCTTCCTTCGGCGGGACCACCGGTGCAGGTTCAGCTTTTTCTTCGGTCGGAACCTCTGCGGTAGATTCGCCGGCCTCGATCGTGAACGCCAGCTGGCCGACGCCAACTGAATCGCCCACTGCAACATGAACCTCTTTAATTGTTCCGGAGGCCGGAGACGGGATTTCCATGCTGGCTTTGCCGGCTTCGATTTCGAGCAGGGATTGCCCCTCGCTTACGATGTCCCCTGCGGCAACCAGTACGCTGACCACATCGCCGGATTCAATATTTTCGCCCAGTTCGGGCAGTTTAAATTCAAGAGCCATGGTTTATTCTCCTAGCGGATTGGGTTTGTTTTCGTCGATGCCGAGTTCCTTACGGGCTTTCGCCAGTTTCTTCTGGTCAAACTCTCCCTTCGTAGCGAGCGAGGAGAGCACCGACCAGGCGATGGAATTGGTATCCACTTCAAAGTGACGGCGCAGTGCACGGCGTCCATCGCTGCGGCCGAAGCCGTCGGTTCCGAGGGATACGATTCCGTTCGGAACCCATTTGCCAAGCGAAACGGGCAGCAGCTTCATATAGTCGGAAGCCGCCACAACCGGTCCGGCCTCATTTTCAAGGCACTGGGTGATGTACGGCTTGGCCTCCTTCCCGTGACGGTTGACCTCGCGTTCGCAGTCGATGGCATCGTTGATCAGGTTTTTATAGCTGGTCACCGACCAGACGTTGGTTTCGACGCCATACTTTTCCTTCAGCAGCGCAGCAGCCTGCACTGCCTGCGGGAGAATCGCGCCACTGCCGAGAATCTGTGCCTGCGCCTTTTCAGACGACTGGAATTTATACATGCCCTTGAGAATGCCCTCTTCAACGCCATCCGGCATCGCAGGCTGCTCATAGTTGTCGTTCATGAGGGTGATGTAATAGAAGATCTGCTCGTTCTCGACATACATGCGCCGGATACCGTCCTTAATGATGACCGCCAGCTCATAGGCATAAGCCGGATCATACGCCACCAGGTTCGGGATGGTCAGCGCCAGCACGAGGCCATGCCCGTCCTGATGCTGAAGCCCTTCGCCGGCCAGCGTGGTCCGACCGGCCGTGGCCCCCATCAGGAAACCTTTGCAACGCGAGTCGCCGGCAAGCCATGCGGAATCGCCGATGCGCTGGAATCCGAACATGGAATAATAGGTATAGAACGGAATCATGTTGATGCCGTGGTTGGCATAGGCCGTTCCGGCGGCAACGAAGGAGGAAAATGCGCCGGCCTCCGTGATCCCCTCTTCGAGAATCTGACCGTCTTTTGCCTCTTTGTAGTAGAGCAGGTTATCTGCGTCCACCGGTTCATAGAGCTGGCCGGAGTGGGCATAAATGCCGACCTGACGGAACAGCGCGTCCATGCCGAACGTACGTGCTTCGTCGGGAATAATCGGAACGATGAGCTTCCCTATGTTTTTGTCCGAAAGCATCTTGCTCAGAATGCGAACAAAAACCATGGTCGTGGATACCGGACGATCAGAGCCGGCATCGAATTCCTGAAAGATTTTGTCCGCCGGCATTTCCACCGGAGTGTAATCGGTGATGCGCGAAGGAACGTGTCCTCCCAGCGCTTCGCGACGCTTCCGGAGATACTGCATTTCCGGACTGTCATCCGCTGGCCGGTAGAACGGCACATTGTCGATATCTTCGTCGGAAATCGGAATGGAAAAACGGTTTCTGAATTCGCGCAGGGATTCCTCCCCGAGCTTTTTCTGGGAGTGGGTAATGTTCTGGCCTTCTCCGGCGCGGCCAAGACCATAGCCCTTGACGGTTTTCGCCAGAATCACTGTCGGACGGCCCTTGGTTTCAACGGCCTGTTTATAGGCGGCGTATACCTTGGCCGGATCATGTCCGCCCCGCCGCATACGTTTGATCTCGGTGTCCGAAAGATGTTCCGCCAATTTCAGCAGGCGCGGATCACTGCCGAAGAAATGCTCGCGAACATACTTGGCGTCTTCGACCGTGTATTTCTGATACTGACCGTCAACCACCTCGCCCATTCGTTTGACCAGAAGGCCGTCATGATCCTTTTCGAGCAACGGATCCCAGCTGTCGCCCCAGAGCACCTTGATCACATTCCAGCCGGCACCGCGGAAAGAGGCTTCGAGTTCCTGGATAATCTTGCTGTTGCCGCTCACCGGTCCGTCAAGACGCTGGAGGTTGCAGTTAATGACAAAGGTCAGATTGTCTAGCTTTTCGCGGGCCGCCAGCTTGATGGCGCCCAGCGACTCCGGCTCGTCGGTTTCGCCGTCGCCGAGAAAGGCCCAGACATGCTGTCCGCTGGGTTTGCGGAATCCGCGATCGTCGAGATATTTGATAAAACGGGCGTGATAAATGGCCGTGATCGGCCCCAGTCCCATTGAAACAGTCGGAAACTGCCAGAAATCAGGCATCAGCCAGGGATGCGGATAGGATGAAAGACCGGGCGTGTCGTGCAGCTCATGCCGAAAATTGCTCAGATGATCGTCTGTCAGGCGTCCTTCAAGATAGGCGCGCGCATAGACGCCGGGTGATGAGTGGCCCTGAAAATAAACGAGGTCGCCGGGGAAATCAGCGGTCCGGCCGCGGAAGAAATGATTGAACCCCACTTCATAGAGCGTAGCAATGGATTGGTAACTGGAAATATGACCGCCGATTCCGTCCTCCTCACGATTGGCCCGCACTACCATGGCCATGGCATTCCAGCGGATCAGGCTCTTGATGCGGCGCTCCATTTCGCGATCGCCCGGATAAGCCGGCTGTTCATCCAGCGGAATGGTGTTGATGTACGGCGTGTTTGCAGAAAACGGCAGTCGCACGCCCTTTCGATGAGCCACGACCTGCAGATCATGCAGGATGTCTTTCACCCGCTCGGCACCCTCGGTCTCCAGCAGTTCTTCAAGCGCATCCAGCCAGTCCTGCTTTTCGAAATCGATATTATCCGTATTGGTATTACCTGAATCCATGTTGCTTTTCCTCGTTAATATATGATCGGAAAGTAAATTAGACCATCTCAGTACTCAATAAAAAATAACCAAAAATATGTGTCCTTATCTATCACCTTTTAGATGTTTTGCCGTTTTACCCGAAAAAACGGCAGCACCAAGGCCTGACGAAACCTCCTTTTTACCCTGAAACCCGAAAAAATGCCGTTATTATTCGTCTTCAACGATCAACTCTCCGACAATTCAGAAATCCGCACACCGCTGCCGATACCCTCTTCCAACGACGGCCGGACCTCTATTTTGTAGCAGTTTATCATAAGGATTTCCATCTAAAGCGAAGAGGGTTTCGCATGAAGCTTTCAGGCTGCCGGGATCGGATCTATCTCGAATCCGGCTTTCATCACAACGTCCGATCTGGTTTAAACAACCGCCCGGGCGTTTTTCGTCCCGGACAGGAGAGTGATACCATGAAATATATCGGAGCCCACGTGAGCGCAAGCGGCGGAGTTGAAAATGCCCCGCTCAATGCGGCAGAAATCGGAGCAAACGCCTTTGCACTGTTCACCAAGAACCAGCGCCAATGGGTGGCGAAGCCGCTGACAACCGAAAGCATTGACGCCTTCCGCAAAAACTGCGCAGCGCATAATTTCTTCCCGGCGAGTATTCTCCCCCACGACAGCTATCTCATTAACCTCGGCCACCCCGAAGCCGACAAACTGGAAAAATCACGCGAGGCCTTCCTCGACGAAATGCAGCGTTGCGAAACCCTCGGACTCGACCGGCTCAACTTTCATCCGGGCAGCCACCTTAAACTGGTTCCGGAATCCGAATGCCTTGCCACGATTGCCGAATCAATCAACATTGCTCTAAGCAAAACCAGCGGCGTGACCGCCGTGATCGAAAATACCGCCGGACAGGGGACCAACCTCGGATTCCGTTTTGAACATCTCGCGGAAATCATTGATCAGGTTGAAGACAAATCGCGCGTTGGGGTCTGCCTCGATACCTGCCACAGCTTTGCCGCCGGCTACGACCTGCTGACCGCCGATTCCTGCGAAACCGTCTTTACAGAATTCGATCAGGTGGTCGGCTTTTCCTATTTGCGGGGCATGCACCTGAACGATTCCAAGAAAGGCCTCGGCAGCAAGGTGGACCGCCATCACAGTCTCGGCAAAGGAGAGCTTGGACTCGAAGTGTTTAAATATGTCATGAACGATCCGCGTTTTGACGATATGCCGCTCATTCTGGAAACCATCGACGAAACCATCTGGGCAGACGAAATCAAACTGCTGCGCAGTTACGAAAGGAAGTAGCCACAAAAAACACAAGAAGCGATGCACCTCGATTTCGTGTCTTTCTGTATGCATTGTGGCCATCAAAAATGAATCTACTGGATAACATCAGAATCGTCCTCGTAAACCCGATGTTCGGCGGGAATCTGGGATCCATCTGCCGCGCGATGAACAATAACGGTATCACGGATCTGGCAGTGGTCGATCCGCGCCCGGACATGGATATGGATGAGGCCCGCAAATTTTCCTGCAACGCCCGCGCCCAGCTGGAAGCCCGTAAGGAGTTTTCCACGTTTGAGGAGGCGATTGCCGACTGCACTGTCGTGGCGGCAACGTCGGCCCGGACCGGCTTCTATCGCGACACCTCCTACACCCCGCGTGAATTTGCACCGGTCGCACTGGAAAGCGCCAAAGATCACAAAATCGCACTCGTGTTCGGGCGCGAGGATAAAGGGCTACTCAACGAGGAGCTGGCAATGTGTTCGCATATCATCCAGATTCCGTCGAGCGATCTCTATACTTCGCTCAACCTCTCGCACGCCGTGTATGTCTGCTGCTACGAAATCTTCAGCGCAACCGGCATCTTTGAACCGTCTGAAGAATCTGCGCCGGAGGCCGATGCGGCACTGCGCGAACGCATGTTCGGTATGTGGCGGGAAATGATGATCGAAACCCAGTTTGTCCACGATCAGAAACTGGACCATATGATGATGGGCCTGCGACGCATTTTTAATCGGGGAAAGCTGACCGTACCCGACTGCAAGATTCTCATGGGTCTGGCGAAGCAGTCGATGTGGGTCGCCGACCAGTGGAAAAAGAACCGTTCCGATTAATTCCGCTTTTTACAGCGGGTCGTCTCCTTCAAGCTCCTGCAGCGCATTTTCAGACAATTCTTTGAGAATCCTGAAGTGGTTGATCATAACATCCCGCTGCTTATGCACCATCTTACGGGAAGCCTGAATCTGCCGCTCCAGCGATTCGATCTGATCGTGTTGCGCAGCCAGCTCAGGCCCGACAACGGCGTCGTGATTTGCATCGATCATGGACTGCACCGTCGACTTCGAGACGCATCCGCTTAACAGCAATCCTGCCAGCATCAATATCCATCCAGCTTTCATACCTGCCCCTTTCTCTTGCCTTCAGCTCAAGGTAATATACCCTAGGGATTTTTGAACAAGGTATAATTCATCATGACGGCTAAAAATTCGCTTCCGGAAAAGCGCCACATCAGCAAATCAGAGATTAACGAACTTCCGATGAAGGCCTACGACGGCCCGATTCACCTGATCAACACCCCGGAAGCCGCCGAGAACGCCGCCCGGAAACTGATCAATGAACCGCTTTTGGGATTCGATACGGAAACCCGCCCGGCCTTTCGAAAAGGCGAAAGCTATGATCCGTCACTCCTGCAGCTGGCCACCGGATCAGACGTATATCTATTTCAGATCCAGCAATGCGGCCTCACACCAGCCCTGATCGAGGTGCTTTCCAGCAGCACGATTGTTAAAGCCGGCGTGGCCCTTGATCGCGATGTCAGCGAGTTGCAGGCCATGACCCCGTTCACTCCGGGCGGATTCGTTGAACTGGCCACGTACGCCAAGGAAGCAAGAATCAAAAATCTGGGACTGCGCGGCCTGACGGCCATTCTCTTTGGATTCCGGATTTCAAAAAAGGAACAGGTTTCCAACTGGGCACGGAAAGAACTGACTGAATCTCAGCAGATTTATGCAGCAACCGACGCATGGCTGGGCCGGAAAATATATCTGGAATTCCAGGGCGCCGGACTGATTCCTTCGTAATCCCGTATCCGTGATCGGATGCCCCCTCATCCAGGACATATATGTATAATTACGAATCAGCATGCGCAATTGTGGCGTCTTTTTTGTAGCATCTCCCCGCTTCACAAGAACCAAAAAAATTTATATATCGTTACTGAAGTGTACCTTACGAATTAACAAGTGTTTATGGCACAGCTATTGCGTACCGTTTTAGTCATATATGATTTTTAATACTGCAACCGGATGGGTTGAATGAAAGCAAATCTACATAACCTTAAGCGGACGATTGACCTCAACGGACGATCCTGTCGAAGAAACTTCTCCTCCCTCCTCCGAAAGGGACGGCAACAGTAATCCCCACCCTGCCGACGGAAGGTTTTGATTCCGGCGGTTCATTATCGATTTCCCATCAGCCGGATTCCATCCAGCTGGTGTATTCGAACACACCCAGAAACAGGTACAGGAGGTGATTACAGTGCAACAATGAAGACGGATAGCTCGAAAAAAAGCGGCGTCCGGCTCTCCATAAAAGCCGGACGAATCAGAAAGAGAACGATCAACTGAACCATGGAGGTATGCCATGCGTTATGGAATCAAAATCTGGTTTCCGGCCGTCGGCGGATTTACCTGAAAGTGACCGCATGAAAATGCGATCGCGCCGGCAATAAGACCTGAACAAAAAAAAGGTGCCTTGGGAGGGGCACCTTTTTGATTTTCAGGATCCTGAATGGATCTAGAGTTCAGCGGAAATCGCCGATACCAGAGCAGCCTGCTGCTGAAGTCCGACAAACTGCTGCTTGCTTTCGCCATCCTTAAGCAGGATCAGCGTAGGAATAGAGCGGATACCGTACTTGGCGGCAAGCTCAGGACTTTCATCCACATTCACCTTGGCGATTACCGCCTTATCGCCGATTTCAGCAGCCACCTTCTCAAGAATCGGTCCCTGCATTTTGCACGGCCCGCACCACGGCGCCCAGAAATCAACCAGAACCACGCCGCTTTTGGTGGCTTCTTCATAACTATTACCATTCAGATCAATAACACCTTCTGCCATTTCTCAACTCCTGTTTTATTTATCAAATCGGACGTATCATTTCATCTTACGTTCAAAAAGCAAACAAAATGAATCCGGGCCCGGCAGACCGGACAACACGGATTACCATCCATTTGGATGAATTCTTGTTTCGTCGTAGCGATATTCAGGCGGAAGCACTTCATTCGGCACTCCCATGGCAATCAGAGCAAACGGCGTCACTGCTTCGGGCATATTCAGTACCTTGCGGCACAGATTGACCCGCTCTTCCAAAGGATACACAGCAATCCACACACAACCGATGCCGATATCATGTGCCGCGAGCTGCATGTTCTGGGCGGCACAGGAACAATCCTGCGGCCAGAAGCCCGGATAGATCTCCTTGCCCGGCTCTCCGCATACCAGCACCATAAAGGTGGATTCGGCCAGCATTTCCGTTCCGCCCATCTGCGTGAACTGAGCAATGACTTCCGGATCGTCCATTGTAACAAAATGCCAGGGGCGTGCATCGGCCGCCGACGGCGCATTCATCGCGGCCTCGAGAATAATCTTTCGTTCGTCCGCTGTAACAGGTTCGTTGGTCCAGCTGCGGACGCTGCGGCGCGACATGATTGCCTTGATCGTTTCCATGCAAAATCCTTTCGTTAAAGAAACAGGATACTGAACCATGAAAACGGTGCAAACGTTTTTGAGTGGAAGCCGTGCCGCTTCGTCGGTACAGCCTGTACGCAGACTCGGAATATGTTCCGCAGTTTGTTTGCCACAAACCGCTCTCTTCATTATCTTTCCGCGCCATGTACAAGAAGAAACAGACAGTGGAGGTCGAGATTATCGACCTGGGAGAGAAGAACCAATGCTTCGGACGGCTTGAAGACGGCATAGCCATCTTTGTGCAGGGGCCGGCGGCCGTCGGCGATGTTGTTCAGGCGGAAATCTTTAAAATAAAGAAGAAATATCTGGCCGCCCGGTTTCTGAGCGTCGTCAAACCCTCACCCCACCGGATTGATCCGGTCTGCCGCTACTTCGGCCTTTGCGGCGGCTGCAAATGGCAGCACATGGATTATACCGAACAGCTCCGGCTGAAACGCAAGCAGGTGCAGGATGCACTCGAACACATCGGCGGATTCAAGGAGATCGACTGCGCTCCCTGCCTGCCGGCGCCGGACCTGCTGGGTTACCGCAATAAAATGGATTTTTCGTTTACCGATCTGCGTTATCTCACGTCGGAAGAAATCGATATTGAACCGGACCAACACGAAAAACCGGTCGACTTTGCACTGGGTTTCCATGCCCCGGGATGTTTTTCCAAGGCGATCGACATTGACCACTGCGATCTTTCCACGCCGGAAATGAATATTACGCTGAATACGGTGCGCAGGTTCTGCCTGCAGCATCGGGAAGAGCTGCCGATTTACTCAACACACACGCATACTGGTGAGCTTCGCAACCTCGTGGTCCGTCATGGCGGCCATACCGGCGAGTTCATGGTCAATCTCGTCACGTCCACACATAACCCAGAACTGATGCAGAAACTCTGCGAAACACTCAAGAATGCTCTCGGAGATCGGCTGACCACCTTCGTCAACAACATCACCTCCTCAAAAAATACCGTGGCTTTCGGCGAAAAAGAGTATGTGCTGCACGGTCCAGGAACCATTACCGACCGGCTGGGCGATTATACCTATCGCATTTCCGCAAACTCCTTTTTCCAGACCAACACCACCCAGGCGGAAACCCTTTATAACCAGATTCTGGATATCGCCCGCCTCAAGCCGGAGGACATCGTATATGACCTGTTCTGCGGAACCGGATCAATCGCCCTGTTTGCTTCCGGCCATTGCCGAAAGGTACTTGGCGTCGAGGTAGTGGAAAGTTCTGTGAACGATGCCCGTGAAAATGCAAAACGCCACGAGGTCGAAAACTGCGAATTTATCAGGATCGACCTGAAGGATATTGCCGATATTGAAGCCGAGATGCGCGAATTCGGCCATCCAGATGTGGTGATCACCGATCCGCCGCGCGCCGGCATGAACCCGAAAGCCGTTAAGATGCTCCTGAAAATGGCACCGCCGACTATTATTTATGTCAGTTGCAATCCGGCATCACTGGCCCGGGATGGACAGATGCTCTGCGAGGACCGCGCATACCGGCTTGTGGAATGCCACCCCGTCGACATGTTCCCACAGACCAATCATGTCGAAAGTGTCGCCCGCTTTGAGCGGGTCGATTAAAGAACCTCGCTGCTCCGGGCATCCGCCTCTGCCCCGACGGCGGAGTCGGAATAATCCGAATCGGCCGGTTCTTCACCCGGCCGGGGCGGGAGCGGCTTCCCCTGACGGAAGGCATTCAGTCGCATAGTATAAATAACCAGCTCCGCCTTAACCATCTCTTCATTTAAAATCTTACCCGAACCTCCGCAGGCTTCGCACTTAAACGCCCGCGAACCGGTTCCATTACAAGTCGGGCATTTTCCGGTGCCCTTACAGTGAATACAATGCTGCGGAGCGGCATTCACCAACAGGGACGGAATTTCACCCGTGCCGTCACACTTCTCACATTTTCCGGTTCCGGCGCACACCCGGCAGGGCGCCACGTGTCCGCCCTTGCCATCACACGCCACGCAGCTCACATAATACCCGTCCAGATCCAGCATCGTTGCATCCGCGAAGCGATTGGTCACCGCCACATTCAGGCGCTCCGCTGTCGGGCGGTTTGCCACGATCAGCGACTGCAGAGAACAGACTTTCAGGAGATCATCATCCGCCTTTCCGTTGTAGCGCTCCGATTCAAGAAACGTGACCAGAGCGCGGGGCATCCCCTTGATGGTTTCCAGAATCGGATAGAGCGAATAAAGATCATAACGCTTGGCCGTCACCGCTGAAACCTGTCCCACAGAATCATCAATCGCGTAGGCCTTGCGCCAGGCATCCGGAAGCGTCTTATAGTTCAGGAAAAACTGCCCATCATCGTGAATAATCATCAGCCCTTCCGAATTGCGACGCCACACAAAGGCATTTTTAAGCACTTTTCCGTCCGGCAGTGTAAACTCGGCAACCGGCTCCTCGGTCAACACCACGATCTTCGCCGCATGCACACTCGCAGCCATCATTACAACCGCCAACACAATCCACATAAAATGCCGTACCATGCTCGTCTCCAATATTGATTGATTCACTTTCCGACAATGTACAATACTCCCTGTTTATCTCCAAGGAATACGCTTTAGACAATAGTAATACGCATCCATGAAAGTAATTATTACAGAAAAACCTTCCGTAGCCCGCGATATCGCCGGAGTGCTTAAGATTACCGGAAAGCAGAAGGGCTACATCGAAGGCCGCGGATGCGCGATCACGTGGGCCTTTGGCCACCTCGTCACTCTTCTTGATCCCGGCGAGTATGATCCGGCGCTGAAAAAATGGCGCATCGACACGCTCCCCTTCATTCCCGATGAATTCAAACTCAAGCTCATCGACAATCAGGGCGTCGAAGAACAGTTCGAAACCATCCGCAAACTCTGCATGGAAGCCGAGGAAATCGTCTGTGCCACGGACGCCGGACGCGAAGGGGAACTGATTTTCCGCTATATCCTGTCGCTCTCCGGCTGCGAGGACAAACCGATCCGGCGCCTCTGGCTCAGCTCGCTCACTCCCGACGCCATCCAGGAGGCCTTCAAGGATCTGAAGGACGGCCACGCCTACGATGCACTCTACGCCGCCGCCCGCTGCCGTTCGGAGTCGGACTGGATTGTCGGGCTGAATGCCACACGCTCCTACACGGTCCGGCACGGACGCCTTTCGGCCGGTGATGACCGCGTACTATGGAGCATCGGCCGCGTGCAGACTCCCGTGCTGGCCATGATTGTCCAGCGCGACGACGAAATCCTGCAGTTCAGGCCCAAACCCTTCTGGGAACTCACGACAAAATACCGCGACGTCGTTTTTAAATATACAGGGCAGCTTGAAGCCGCGCAGCCTGCAGATGACGAGGAAGGCGATGCCTCGGAAAAATCGTCCGGAACCCGCTTTGAAAAAGCTGAAGAAGCACAGCAACTGCTCGAAAAAATAACCGGACAGCCCTTCACCGTGACCTCCGTCACCGGCCGGCAGAAAAAGGAACAGCCGCCGCAGCTCTTTGACCTCACGACCCTGCAGCGCGAAATCAACAAGAGCCACGGGCTCTCGGCCGCTGACACGCTGGCTGCCACGCAGAATCTCTACGAATCCAAGCTCGTCACCTATCCGCGTACCGATTCGCGCTATCTCAGTGCCGACATGCAGCCCCGCATCCCGAAAATTTTCGAACAGCTCAAGGCCATTCGCTCCGAACAGATTGAGCCGCTCAACCTGGCAAAACTTCCGTTCACGAAACGGATTGTGGACGATAAAAAGGTGACCGACCACCATGCCATCATTCCCACCGGCATGATTCCCCGGTCGCTCGGAGCCAACGAACAGATTGTCTACGACGCCGTCACCACCCAGTTTATCGCCGCCTTCTATCCGGTCTGCGTCAAAAAAATCACCACCGTCGACGGCGAAAGCGTCGAAGTAAAATTCCAGGCCAAGGGAACGCAGGTGATCGACCCCGGCTGGTCCGCGCTTTTCCCAAAGAAAAACCGGAAAAAATCCGACGACGAAGAAGAGGACGATCAGACGCTCCCCGACTTCAAGAAGGGAGAAAACGGCCCGCATGAACCCGGACTGCGCGAAGGTAAAACCAAGCCGCCGAACTATTTCAACGAAAACTCCCTGCTCGGCGCCATGGAGGCCGCCGGCAAATGGGTGGAAGACGACACCCTGCGCGAAGCACTGAAAGAGCGCGGCATCGGCACGCCCGCCACCCGCGCGGCCATTATTGAAACCCTGCTCAAACGCAACTATATCAAGCGCAACAAAAAGCAGATTCGCGCCACCGATATGGGCCGATGCCTGATTGCCCTCGTTCAGGATCCGTTGCTGAAGTCGCCTGAAATGACCGGCGAGTGGGAGGAGCAGCTCAAAAGAATTGAACGCAACGAAGCCAGCGCCGATGAGTTCATGCATGGAATCGGTGCCTATACCCGCAGCCTGATTGAAAGCAGCTCAGCGGTCCGGCTCGATACCAACCGACTGGGAAGCTGTCCGCTGTGCGGGAACGAAGTTATCAGGGGCAAGACGGCTTATGGATGCTCCGGATGGAAAGAGGGCTGCCCGTTCATTCTGGAAACAGAATACAAAGGCATCCAGCTCAGCCCGAATCAGATCCAGGTCCTGCTCCAGATGCACATCCTGCCCTACTCCATTCAGCTTGATGGCGAACCGCGGCTGCTGCTCCTAAGCAATCAGGGCTTCCTGATGGACATCGCCCTCCCCTCTGCCGACCGTCAGAAAAAAGACAAGCCTCCAGCAAAGCCGGCCAAGGGCTGACGATCGGGGCGCTGTCAACATCGGCATCACGGAACGACCGGAATATTCTGATGAACAGATTATCGTCCGCATATTTATTTGATTACCACGGATTTTTTTTTGCCAGAATGACTAATCTAGGTGATATGAACTGAATAGCACCGACTTAAGTACCTTTACCATATCCGCTTCGCTCCGATTCCACTACAAAGGATTCATGTTAGGCGTTCTATTGTAGTGCACCAGGAGCCTGACAGGAGTGTATTTGATCCACAATATACTTAAGTCTGCGACATTCGTGATATGAACAGAAAAAACAGATTCACCCTCAGAATCCGTGGAATCTGTGTATAGATACATAGAGGAACAGTAAGATTACGGGGACGACCCGTTTTCTTAAAAATGCTTGCTCTGCCAATCGTCCGAGGGTACTTTTTTTGTTTTTATTCATAGGATGGTCGTTATCAAAAATTGGATTTCAGCATTGGTTTTGATGGTTTGCGTACAGGGTGTTTCAGCCGATAATCCGGTCCTGAACAACTCCGCAGATCCCCACGTAATGATTGAGCAGGGTACGGTATATGCCTATCCGACGGGAGGACGGCGGCTGTATGTATACACGTCCGACAATTTTGCGGAATGGAAGCGCCATGGACCGATTATTGATTATGACAAGATAGACTGGATCCCTCAGAACAAAGGAGCATGGGCCCCATGCATTGCGGAAAAAGGCGGCAAGTATTATTTATATTATTCAGCCGGACCGGCTCCGTCTGCCATCGGCGTTGCAGAAGGCGATAGCCCGCTCGGACCGTTCAAGGACCGCGGCAGCGCCTTGCTGGAGGATGCTCCGGGATTCGAAGCAATTGATCCCATGGTCTTTCGGGATCCCCAGTCGGGAATCTACTATTTTTACGCAGGCGGCAGTGCCGGATCCAAACTCCGGTGCTTTGAGCTTGAAGATGACATGATGCACTTCAAACGCGAGATCATGGTGGATAATCCCCCCAATTTTACTGAAGGGGTGTTTATGCACTATTACAACAACACCTACTATCTTTCTTACAGCCACGGAAGCTACAATCGCGACAGCTATTCCGTCCACTATGCCACCGCGTCCTCTCCGACCGGCCCGTGGGACTATAAGGGCGAAATCCTGAAGAGTGACAACGAATATAAAGGACCGGGGCATCACTCTTTTGTTGAAAATCCGGCGGACGGTAAATGGTATATCTTTTATCACCGATGGGAAGGGCGACAGGGAGACTCCGGCCCGTATAAAAATGCTGATGGAAGCAGAAAAACAGCGATCGAGCCGATAGAGTACGATTCAAGAGGGCGCATCAAAAGCATTGAGATGACGAGCGAGGGCGTCGGAGCAGTAAGTCTTCTTGGCTCCGTTTCTATCGACCGACTGCTTGAGCATGCCGATTCAGGCAAACGACTTCGCTATGACGCCGATGATATGATCTTTGTACTGGAAGACGGGGAAAAAACCGTTTGCCGATGGAAACGCGTTCCCGCAGAAGCCCCTTGGTTTTTCCTGCAAAACGATCAAACAGGAAAACGTCTCGGAGTGACTGACCAGCATCAGCTGAGCAATATGAGCAGAATTGATAATCGTCAGCATGTACAATGGGAACTGAAACCGGGGGCCACCGGAATCTCTATCATTCATCGCGAAAGCGGCATGAAGCTTGAGTTTAATGACAAGGGAACCTCCTTCCAGCTGGTTTCCGATTTACCGGCAAACAAGTAATACCGGTATCCATCACGATAATGATATTCATTTTTCCACCGAGCCGCTGGCAGTACGTCGTATCGCAGTCGGCTCGACTGTTTTTAAAATCTTATTAAGAGCAAAACGAACCGACTCAAGCCCCCGTGCCGTCCCCGGTCTTCGAAAAATTATTCTGCACAGACCAGTGCAAACATCAGCTTCTCCGGTCATGCGGATTTGTATGCTTTTGATGCAGTAATGTGCAGGGTTATACAGGCGTTTTTGACGGATTTTATCATTTCGGGGCAGGTGGTGCCGGAGGCGGATGCCTCAGGGCCGGATCGAGGTTGGTTCTGCCGGTTCATTCGTGCTATCCGGTTCCGAGCAGACGGTAGTGAGGGACAAGATCCGTAAAAACCCTTTCCACCATTCGATCCACCCGCCCCCGATAAAACAGACGGCCTTGAGCTGCCGGACATATCGTCTGATTTCAACGGGAATGAGCAGCATTGGTGCAGCAGCATGCGCACACGCTTACCGAGCGGTGCACAGCGTTCGAGCATTTCGGGCATCCACACGCTGACATCCCTGCCGTGGGCGCAGCTTTCCGGCGCGAACTTGTGGTCGGCGGGCGTGCCGAGCACGGCGTCACACATGAACGGCCCGATCCAGAGCGTCTGCCACGACAGGGCCAAATCGCCGTTATAGTTGATGGATGCGCCCTCGAACTTTTTTCCGTTCACTTCGATCTGGGTGTCATCGAAAAACCATTCGGTTTCTCCGCCTAGTTTCAGTCGGCCGCGCTCCGCCTGATGTGAAGCTGAAGAGCAAGGAGGTAACATAAACCACCGGCTCCAATCCTTTGCCCTTGTGCTTGCGAGGGTCGAAGCGGGCATCTTTGCGTACCCGATCCCAAAGTCCGAACTCCCCGGCAACCGCATTGATCGCCATCTGGCCACCGTGGGCCGTGGCCTTGGCTGAAGGGCGGAACTCAATGTTAATGCGACGGTCTCTCTTCGTATAATGCCTGCTCATATGAAGAGTTTTGCAGACAGGGACTTAATGGCCGCTCCAATTTAACCTTCAGGGTGAAGAAACTACGGGATCGCTAACGATTCAGTTACCCCGGCGAAAGACGCAATCAAACTTGACTCCTGCGACCGGTTTTTAGAACCTATACGATCGATTTTAACGACAGGAAACGTGCGTATATGACAACTGAAACAACGAATTTTGATCCCGTTCCTTTTACATCAAAGGACCTGAACATATCCGCGGCACAGGTGGCCGCAGTCGCCCGCCTTTTTGCCGAGGGTAACACCGTCCCGTTTATCGCCCGCTACCGGAAGGAAGTGCACGGCAATCTGGATGAGGTTCAGATTTCAGACATTCAGGAAAAGCTGGCCTATTACAACACGTTGGAGGACCGGCGCCAGACCATCCTCAAATCGATCGAGGAACAGGGGAAACTGACCGACGAACTGAAGAAAAAGATCGCGGAGTGCCAGACCAAGACCGGCCTCGAAGACCTCTATCTTCCCTACAAACCGAAGCGCCGGACCCGTGCCATGATTGCACGGGAAAAGGGACTTGAACCGCTGGCGGAATTTATCCTGCAGCAGGGACAGGACGATCCGGAGGCCGAAGCCGCCAAATTCATTAATGAGGAGAAGGAAGTCAAAACCGCGGAAGAGGCACTGGCCGGCGCCCGCGATATTATCGCGGAACAGATTGCGGAAAAGGCCGAAGTACGCGCCCTGATTCGCGACGCTTACTTTAAAACCGGCACCATTGCATCGACGCCGGCGACAGGAACCGAAGCCGACGAAAACTCCAAGTACAAGGATTACTTCGAATTCTCACAGCCCATCGACGACATTCCCTCGCACCGCTATCTTGCCATCCGGCGCGGCGAGACCGAAGGCGTACTGAGGCGCAAACTCGCCATCGATGCCGAACCGCAGATTGAACGGATGAAGGATCTCTGCAACGCCAATCCGGCATCGTCCTGCTATCCGGAGATTGAAAAGGCGATCCTAGATGCCTACAAGCGCCTGCTTACCACCAGCGTGGAAATCGATGTCTCGGTCGAAATGAAAATGAAGGCCGACCGCGCCGCCGTGGAAATCTTTGCAAAAAACCTGCGGAACCTGCTGTTGGCCGCGCCGTATGGAGAAAAACCAGTGATCGGCATCGACCCTGGATTGCGTACAGGTTGCAAATGCGTCGCCCTCGATGCCACCGGAAAATATCTCGACACCATCACGATTTATCCCAGCCAGGGCGCTCAGAAAATGCAACAGGCAGAGATCGATCTTTCCAACTTTATTGAAAAGCACCAGCCGCAATCCATTGCCGTCGGCAACGGAACCGCCGGTCGCGAAACCGAAGCCTTTGTCAAGGGACTGCTACAGACCATGCAGAAAAAGGATATCAGCGTGGTATCCGTCAGCGAGTCCGGCGCCTCCGTTTACAGCGCCTCTCCAATCGCCCGCGAAGAGTTTCCCGATCTCGACCTTACCGTGCGCGGCGCGATTTCGATTGCCCGTCGCCTGCAGGATCCGCTGGCCGAACTGGTTAAGGTCGATCCAAAATCCATCGGCGTCGGCCAGTACCAGCACGACGTCTATCAGCAGC
>JAFGVP010000064.1 GCA_016937945.1 Pontiellaceae bacterium
ACCAGCATAAAGCGGCAGGGATAGGTTACGCTGGCGGCGGCCCGGGCAATCGTTACCTGTCCATCCTCCAGCGGCTGGCGCATCACCTCCAGCACACTGCGCTGGAATTCCGGCAGTTCATCAAGAAACAGGATGCCGTTATGTGCCAGGCTGACCGCCCCCGGCATAGGGTTGGTTCCGCCTCCCAGCAGGCCGGCGTCGGAGATGGTATGATGCGGCGAATGAAACGGGCGCCTCGCCACCAGCGCCTGATGCGATTTAAGCGATCCGGAAATGCTGTGGATCTTGGTGGTTTCCAGCGCTTCATCAAGCGACATCGACGGCATGATGGACGGAATACGTTTGGCCAGCATGCTCTTGCCGGTTCCGGGCGGCCCGATCATCAGCAGGTTATGTCCGCCGCTGATCGCCACCTCCAGTGCCCGTTTGGCATATTCCTGGCCTTTGACATCCGCAAAGTCATCTTCATAGCAACTGTTGGCATCGAAGACCGAATGGATATCAAGGCGGTACGGCTCAAGTTTAATATCCTGATTCAGGAAGTCGGCCGCTTCCCGCAGGTTATGCACGGGAAATACTTTTATGCCCTCCACGACCGCAGCTTCCTCGGCATTTTCCGCCGGCACCATGATCGCCTTGAATCCGGCATTACGGGCCATGATGACAATCGGCAGCACTCCGCGCACCTTGCGGACAGCACCGCTCAGTGCCAGCTCCCCGACCATGCAGATGCGCGGCAGGAGGTCCGCCTTGATGTCTTCCAGCGCCGCGATAATACCCAGTGCAATCGGCAGGTCAAAACTAGGTCCCTCCTTGCGCACATCCGCCGGCGCCAGATTGATTGTCGTGCGACCCATCGGCGGACGAAAACCGGAATTAATCAATGCCGTCCAGACCCGGTCCGAGCTCTCCTTTACGGCGGCATCCGGCAGGCCTACGATAATCACCCGCGGCTCACCGTGCCCCGCATTTACCTCGATCTCCACGGAATACGCCTCGACGCCGACAACCGCACCGGAATTCACCTGAGAAAGCATGTCATTTCCTTTTTTTGTTAAACGACATATATCTGACTTTCTCATTCTTTCCAAACAACAACCTTTCTTCGTTTGTCATAGGATACAACAGAAACACCGCCGGGAACGCGGCGGTGTTTCTGTTATCGGCAATCGTTTAGCAACTATTCGAAGACGATGATGTAGTAGCCCTGCGCATTAAATACACTGCCGGTGAACCCAAGGGATTCTCCTGTGCCCTGCTGCGCTTCTCCCGCCGGAAGCCAGGCGGCATCCAGCAGGTTGGTTTTATAGTAGACCTGATAAACGTATCCCGAGGCGGAGATCCAGCTGAAGGAGAGGCCGGAACCGTCGGTCACAATATCCATCGCCACCGGCAGCGCCGACGGCTCGGCATTGGCGCCGCCGGGCGTCGCTTCAGAGAGCGCGACAATGGTGTTGCCGCCGACCGGATAGCGGCCTGCGCTGATGTCTTCGGCCTGCGCGCCAAACGTCACCGTATCAATTTCGCGGCCGTCCGATGCATACAGCCCGATCGACTCGCCACTCTTGCTGAGAGAAAACCCGACATGCAGGTCCGGCTGATTGGTGCTGTTCTGGCTGCTTTCGCCGTCTGCCCACACCAGCAGATAACCGCCGGCCGGAACCACGTAGTGTCCGTTGTCCGGAACCTGAAACTGGAAGGGATCGGTCAGATCGTCGGTCAGGTAACAGCCGCCCAGATCCACGTCCGTACTGCCCGGATTATACAATTCGAACCAGTCATCAAAATCGCCGTCTGCCGGATCGGCCAGAACACTGCCGTTATCGGCCATCCATTCGTTGATCACAATCAGATCCAGCGGATCCTGTTCGTCATCCGTGCGGATAACCGTCAGTTCGGCCGTTGCGCCGGAAACCGCAGCGCCGAAGCGGTCCACGCCGACCATCGAAAGCGTGTTGGTACCCGTGAGGAGCGGCACATTCATGGACCACGCCGTGGTGCTTGTCCATTCCAGCGGATAGGTAATTCCGTTGATCAACAGGCCGGCCACCTGAAGCGGTGCCGTTCCGGTTACCGTGGTGACGTTGGTCGACACACTGTACGATGCGGCGCCGGACACCCCAAAATCCGCCGTCGGCAGGACGCCCTGAATATAATTTCGGCGCGACGAAAGGAAGCTGATGATGCTGTCCGGTGATGAAACCTCAATGCCGCTGGCCACCAGGTTTTCATAACGCTCGTTCAGAATCACATCGGCCACGCCCGGCGCCATAGGCCCGTCGACGGCGTCCTGAAAGGCCATCAGGTATTCGCGATGAACCGAAGGAATCGAAGTGATCATGTTCATCAGCACCGAATCCTGCGACCAGTAAATGCTGTCGGTGGTTCCATAGGATCCATTGCCGAGCGCCAGCTCAATGTCCCACATGATCAGTCGGAAGCCGCCGTTGTCCGGCTTGAAGGCATACATGTTTTTTCCGCGGTCATAGGCATAGCTGTCCCAGCTGCCGCAGACATGGTGCGTAACGATCGGGCGCAGGAAATTCCGGACATCCATCCATGCGTAAACCTGAGCTTCATAATCCGGCGCGCCGGAGTTGTTCACGGCCGCAACGAGGTTGGTAAAGTTAAACCAGTTGTTGTGATCCTTCGTGGCGCGCGGACGCCAGTTCCAGCGATACCACTTGGGATCAATGCCGCCGCTCGTTTTATTCACCTGCCCGATGCGGCTATAAACGCTGCCCTGCGTGACAAAGTCATCGGCAAATTCAAACCAGCTTTCAATCTTGCGCAGCTCCGACTGCGAGTCGTTCGGGAAATATTCATCCAGCATGTCGCTGTTCGGTTGCTGCGAGTCCAGATAAACGCCGCCGCGCCGGTTGCCGTTGACATACATGTGAATGTGGCGGCGATAGTTATACTGCTGGCCCAGCTTGCGCGCAATCCAGGTTCCCGTCAGGTCAACCTGCGTGGTTTCATCATCCCAGAATGAATTGCCGGTTCCTTCGGCCGCCAGCACAAACGGCTCGGTTCCGAGGAAGCGCTCCCCGGGATGAAAATTAATTTCATAGTCGCATGCCACGCCCAGCGGACCATCATACGCTCCTACATGGAACGGGCTGCCGCTGTACATCGTGTCCACGTTATACACCACACGCCAGTCGCCATAGACAAACGTTGCATCCATGGTGTCGTTGGCATTCTTTTCCCGTGCGGCCCAGAAGGTGATGTTGGAAGAGGTCACCCACAGACGATATGCACCGAGCCCGCCCGTCGGCCGCTCTTCACCCCAGCGGACCAGACACTCGCGCTCCGGTGCCGCCGCAGGAAACTGCGCCGTAGCAGAACCATCAGAACCAGAAACCACAAACGCTGCCATGTAGCCGGTCGACTGTCCGGGAACAGTTCCTGAATAGATGCCGTCGCCAGCGATTTTATCGCCATCGCTTCCGCTGTCATTCATGGTCACGGACGTATAACCGGCCGCCGGATCAATACGATAGTTCAGCGTCATGGATGCGATGCCGTCGGGATCGACGGCGCGGGCGGTCACCACAACATCTTCGCCCTCATCCGGCAGGATCGGGAAATGCGACACATCATAAATGGACGGTCCTGCGTTGGACACCCTCCGCGAATTAACCAGCCCCGGCGTACCGCAGTTGGTCGGCACTTCAATATCGCAACTGACTTCCATCCAGTTTCCCCGCAGGCGCAGCAGAATCTGCGGTGCCCCGCGCAGCCACCGCACCTTTGCGCGAATCGTCCCCGTATCGCTTCCGGTGATGAACGGAACAGATGAAAGCGAGTTATAGGCTTTATTGCAGCCGGTATCGCCGCGCGAATCGGATACCAGATGAAAGGCCGCCGATCCATCTTCACCGACGCCGCTTTCCACATAGGAATTGCGGGCAACGCCGCCATATCCCCAGAAACTCGTTCCATCCGAAAAGTCACCGTTCTGCACCAGGCTTGAGCCGCCGTTATTCAGGAACTCGACATCGTCAATCAGCACTTCACCGACGCCCTGCATAAAGAGTTCAAGCCGGTTGCAGTCAGCGGCCTCGCCATACCAACCGCCTTCATCAACCGTCGAGCCGGCCTGGCCGTTTTCGAGAATATCGGTCACATCGATCGTCGTCCACGGCGCCTTGTCCGATTCATCACTGTCCGCCCAGCTCGACGGCTGCCGGTTGTCGGCATCCGGATCAATCAGCTCCAGCGAGCTGCCGCCGGCATCGCTCCATTCGCCCCAGCGGCCGCCGTCAAGATAGGTTACCTCGTCGATCGGAATGTAAAACCAGTTGGTCGTCACCTCATTCAGCGCGTTAGTCGAAATCAGGTCATCCACCATCGAAAGCGCAATCCGTTCTCCGCCGTTTGCAAGGGAGCCGGAATAGTTTCCGTACGTGTTGGATTCATTCAGCTGGGTATACCGAGCAATCAGGTTCGTACGGTTTTCAGCCACGACCAGATACGCGCCGGCGGCAATCACGGTATTGCTCGGAAACTCGTAGGAGATTCCGCCCTGCAGCCGCCATCCGGAGAGATCGACGGCCGACGCCGTACGGTTATACAGCTCGATATATTCATCGTTGTTCGAATCGGAAATCGGATGATACATGATCTCATTGATGACAACGGGAGAGGCCTTCGGTGCAGTATTCGCATTGCCTTTCGTGACGGAATCCAGCGACTGAAACTCCGGCGCGCCGTCAGGATAGCGACCTTCCGAGACGCCGTTGGCCTGCCCGCGGAATGAAACCGCATCGAGCACCCGCGTCTGATTGGAATTAACGAGAAAGATCTGCTCGCCATCGGCGGAAAGCGCGAAACCCATTTCCATCTGGTCAAAGCTCAGGAAACCGCGCGCCGGAATCGTGGTACCATCGGCCATGCGGAAGCGGTTGGTTCCGGCCTCATCACTCAGCCACGCGCCGGAGAGATCCACCGCGTTCGTCCCGGCATTAAACAGCTCGACATAATCCACCTGCGGCAGGTCCGTATGCGCGAGATATTCATTGATCACCACACCGCGGGCCGGCTCCGCGCCATAGCCTTCAGCACGGCCGGGCGAACCGCCGATCACATCACTGGGCGACCACGCACGCGCATCGTTTTCACCATAGCTCGGATGGCTCAGCACCATCGAATGCCCCGTTCCGAATACGGCAACGGGCCACGGCGCTTTATCGTTGTATTCCACCTCGAGCAGGATGCCGTCCAGCTCATTCCGCAGGCGCAGCGTACCGCCGCTGTTGGCCAGCTTTCCGTCATACGGTCCATAGCAGTTGACTCCGTAAAATGCCTGCGCCGCCGCCGGATCTTTTGCAATCACCATGAACTGACCGGGTGCCAGCATGGCGCCAGCGGGAAAGTCATAATCAATTTCGCCGGTCAGCCGATGGCCGGTCAGATCCTCGGTGATCAGGCCGCTGTTGTAGATCTCCACAAATTCAAGACTGTTGGTGCCGCCCCACTCAGACGGCGTATCAATCATGATTTCACTGAAGACCATGGCGCCCCGTCGACTGCTCGGCCCCAGCGGTTCAAAGGGTAGTTCCAGATGAGAAACAATGGTTCCGGCGCCGGTTTCAAGAGCGCCGAAATCGGCCGTTGCCGTTTCGTTCGTATCGGCGGAAGAGAGCACAAAGCCGACCTCCACCTCACCCGACATCGCAACCGTGGCCGAGCCCAGCAGTTCCCAGCTTTCACCGTCGAGTCCGGCAAAGCCTTCAAACAGATTACCGCTGCGCCGCAGCCGGAGCCACTGATCGGGGAAGCAGGTCGGAAAATAGCCGTCCTGTTCCGCATTGCTGCCCACAGAAGAGCGCGACATAAAATGACAACCTGCCGGACCGCTTGAAGAAAGGACGGCGGCAAACAGCGCATTGGGCTCCAGTCCGTCGCGCGCCATCAGGCCGGCCCGCGCCCAGGTATCCGCAAAACTCATTCCCGCCACGCACACCTGCACATCAAAATCGCCGGTGTAGGTTTGATGACAGAAGGCCGCCTCGTCTGACGTTCCGCCGATCCCGCTGCCGGCCGCCGTCAGC
>JAFGVP010000065.1 GCA_016937945.1 Pontiellaceae bacterium
GTAAAAAGGGAGCAGAAGGTTCCCACCTGAGACTTACATGGTTTCAGCAATTTGCTCTTCGCAACGGGCTGTATTTAAGAACCTGCCTCGGCGGTATACTCTGACCTGTCACATTCCATATAGGGAGCAAACGGCACCCACTTGAACGCACATGGTTTCAGCAGATATCACCGGGGCAGATTTGTATTCAGGCGGAAACGACGTCCGGCCGGTCCGCTTCCGCATTCCTGAAGGGCGTAAATGCCATCGGGCCGTGGCCTCGTCCGATGCCGGCTGGCTGTTTCAGGCACTGGTTCAGATAGGTTTTCGCATCAATAACCGCATGTTTCATTGATCTGCCGCCCGCGATTCCCGCCGCAATGGCCGATGAAAGAATGCATCCGGTTCCGTGCGATGCGCTCGTTTCAATACGCGGGCTGGAGAGCCAGATTGCATCCGCCCCGTCCGTCCAGTAATCGCGGCACAGATTCCCGTCCGAATGGCCGCCTTTGATCAGTACGGATTGAATCCCGGTTTCAAGCAGCCGTTTTGCGGCGTCCTCGATGGTGTCGACCGTCCGGCCCAGCAGCACCTCGACCTCCGGAAGGTTGGGGGTGAGCAGGGTAACGTGTGGAAAAAGGTTTCCCGTCAGTTCCTGCAGGGCGTCCGTCTCCAGCAGGCGTGTTCCTGAGGTGGATTTAAGCACGGGGTCGCAAATCAGCGGCGGCTTTACTTCGGGAAGGGCGTCGAAAAAATCGACCAGCACCCGGCAGATTTCGCCGGAGCCCAGCATGCCGGTTTTAACCGCCGCCGGCGGTAGATCCGTTAATAGCGTGTCCAGCTGGCTGCGCAGCATGGATGCGGTAACCGGTTCGCAGCTTGTTACGCCCTGCGTATTCTGTGCCGTCAGTGCGGTGATCGCCGAGCATCCATGAACCCCGAATGCATTCATCACTTTCAGGTCTGCCTGAATTCCTGCTCCGCCGCCGGAGTCGGACCCCGCGATCGTCCAGGCGATGGGCATGGGATTTCTGATTGCTGACGGATGATTCTTGATGGCGGGCCTCCGGGAGGCAGCGCGGTCCCGCTGCTAGTAGCCACCCGATTCCATGGGAAAATGAACAATAATCTCGTCTTTGCGCGCAAACCCGACTTCGTGGGCAATACGCTCGACAAAAACGCGATCCGTGGTGAATCGGCGCTGCTTGGTCTTCAGTTCGTATTCGGCGGCAACGGTGGTATCGATACTTTTCTGCAGGCCGTCGTAGGTTTCCTGATTCTCCTTCAGCTCCTTCACCTTGGGGGCGAAAGCCAGCACCACCCCCGTGCCGGCCATGAAAATGATGGCGACCACGACGATGCGGTTGATCAGGTTCCAGTATTTTTCCGTCTGCTGCATGTTTCGTGACTCATGACGAGTGATACGTGATTATCGAAAGGAATATAGCGCGATTCCTGCCGGCGGCAAGATTGTTTTGGAGTGCGATCTACGAGCGCGCTGTCAGAACAGACCGTCCGGCGGCGCAGGTTCCTGCCGAATAAAAAAGGCGGTCCGAAGACCGCCCTTTCGCATTAACGAACAATCGTTAATTAGGCATCGCCGTAACGGCTGTCGCTGCCCAGCATTTCTTCGATGCGAAGGAGCTGGTTGTACTTGGCGATACGGTCGGAGCGGCTGAGCGAACCGGTCTTGATCTGTCCGGCGTTGGTAGCCACTGCAATGTCTGCAATGGTGGTGTCGGACGTTTCGCCGGAACGATGGGAAACCACGGCGGTGAAACCGGCCTTGTGAGCCATTTCAATCGCGTCGAGGGTTTCGGTCAGTGTGCCGATCTGGTTGACCTTGATGAGGATCGAGTTGCCGCAGCCTTCTTCGATACCACGCTTCAGGAACTTCACGTTGGTAACGAACAGGTCGTCGCCGACGAGCTGGCACTTGTCGCCGATCTTGTCGGTCAGAATCTTCCAGCCGGCCCAGTCTTCTTCGTTCATGCCGTCTTCGATGGAGTCGATCGGGTACTTGGAGATGAGGTCGGCAAGGTAGTCCGCCTGTTCTTCGGAAGAACGCTTGGCGCCGGATTCACCTTCAAATTTGGCATAGTTGTAAACGCCGTCCTGGTAGAATTCGGAGGACGCGCAGTCGAGACCGATGGTAACATCCTTGCCCGGCTCGTATCCTGCATCCTTGATGGCCTGCATGATGGAGTCGAGAGCTTCCTCGGTACCGCCGGAGAAGTTCGGAGCGAATCCGCCTTCATCACCAACTGCGGTGCTCAGCCCCTTGGACTTAATGATCGCCTTGAGGGCGTGGAATACTTCAGCGCCGCAACGCAGGCCTTCCTTGAAGGTCGGTGCGCCAACCGGGCGAATCATGAATTCCTGGAACGCAATCGGGGCGTCGGAGTGGGAGCCGCCGTTGATGATGTTCATCATCGGAACCGGCAGGGCCTTTGCATTGGTGCCGCCGATGTAGCGGAACAGCGGAATGCCGAGTTCGTCGGCAGCTGCGTGGGCAACGGCCAGGGAAACACCCAGCATCGCGTTGGCGCCGAGCTTGGACTTGGTTTCGGTGCCGTCGAGTTCGAGCATCAGGTTGTCGATGCCGACCTGGTCGATGGCATCCATGCCGATTACGGCCGGAGCAATAATGTCGTTAACGTTGTCAACAGCCTTCTGGCAGCCCTTGCCGAGGTAGCGGGACTTGTCGCCGTCACGCAGTTCGAGGGCTTCGTTAACGCCGGTGGAAGCGCCGGACGGAACAGCCGCGCGGCCGGTTGCGCCGGAGTCGAGGGTGATATCGACTTCGAGGGTCGGGTTACCGCGGGAGTCGAGGATTTCACGTGCAATTACATCGATGATTTCTGACATAACTAGTCTCCTTATCGTTGGTTAAAGTTTGGTCGTTTCCCCAAAATTGAGCTGCTGAATATATCGGTGGCCCCGAAAGGGAGCAAACAAAATAAAGGAGGGAATACGCCGGGGTCCGGGACATTTCTGATTACGCCCACTACAAGCAGCTTCATCTGAATCGTTAGCGACCCCGTAGTTTCTTCACCCTGAAGGTGAAATTGGAGGGGCCATTAAGTCCCTGTCTGCAAAACTCTTCATATGAGCAGGCATTATACGAAGAGAGACCGTCGCATTAACATTGAGCTCCGCCCTTCAACCAAGGCCCCGAAATGATAAAATCCGCCAAAAACGGCTGTATAGCCCTGCACATTACTGCATCAAAAGCGTACAAATCCAAAGCGTCGGAGAAGCTGCTCGATAATCCTTCTGTAAAAACCGGTTTCAATCCCCGAAACCGAAAGTCGCTAACGATTCTGGTAGTTTATCAGAATCGGCAATACCAAGGCATACTCTGCGCCTTCTGAAAGCTCTGCGAGGAGATTCTCTACTTCATCAGGCGCACTTCATAAATACCGCCGGCGATGGAGCCGGCCTCAGCTTCAAACTTGACGGTGTAAACACCGTTGGCCGATTTGATGACTGAGTCGGGGATCGGGTATTCGACGGTATAGAAATCATTGCCATAGCTTCCGTCCAGTTTCACCGTCGCAATGACCGTGTCGTTAAGGAGGATTTTAAAGTTGCGGTTGCGGTCGCCGCCAAAATACATGACGCTCAATGTTTTCGCTTCGCGCTGTTTATCCTGCATGACATAGCTGAACCAGCCGCGGGCATCGCGCCAGTGACGGCCTTTGTGGATGCCCATCTGCGAATCCTTACTGGCGATAAAGTGATCCGATTCCGGTTGCTGTTCGCCGGGATAAATCATGTCGATGGTTGCTGCATGCAGCTTTTGCTGTTCGGCTTCTTTGGCGGCCAGCCGGGCCATCATGGCTTCTGCGTTTTCGGGGGTTTCCTGCTGCCAGTAAACAATGTAGCGGGATTCATGCAGCCGGAAGAACGGAATCAGCTGAAGGTTTTTGTAACGGGATTTGGAGAGCTGGTCGATCGTGAAGGTCAGCGGTTTGCCCGGAACCGGCTTTACCTGCTCCGCGAGCTGTTCGGGAAGACTGATGATCATCGGCATTTCATTCAGCGGAATCTGTTCGCCGCCGGCCACGTGAGCCATGCGGTCGGCGTTGGCAAACAGTCCGGTCATCTGGCTGTCCGTGGTTTTTGCGGCCAGAACGATCGGACCATAACGGAAGGAGTAATAGTTTTTTCCGTCGGGCAGCTGTTCGGTTTCGATGTGCATCGGCAGTTCCGTCTCGATCTGGTCGCCGGAGTTCCAAGTACGCGTAAGGGCAATGTATTCACCCGGCTTACCGGTTACCTCAACCGCTTCTCCGTTTACAGTCACCTTGAGTCCGCCGTCTGCAACCCATGCGGGATAGCGGAGCTTGAGTGTGAATTCAACCGGTTTTCCGGTCTTGATCTGAAAGGTGGTTTTCGGTTCATCCGGGAAGCGTGTCTGCTGCGTCAGCATGACACCCTTTTCCTGCCAGCGCAGTGCCGATGCGATAAAGAGGTTTACGTAGAGTTCGTCGTCGGAATGGGCATAAATCATTTCACCGTATTTGGCATGGTTTTCCAGACCGGATCCGACGCAGCACCAGAAGCATTCATGCGGCTGTGAATAGACGCGGTAATGTCCGGGGCGCATCGGGGTAAAATAAACGAAGCCGCCTTTCTCGGGATCCTGCGTCGAGAGAATGTGGTTGTAGAGCGCCCGTTCGTAGAATTCCATGTAGCGGTCCTGCGGATTGCCGAGGAACAGCAGCTTGGTCAGTTTGAGCATGTTGTAAGTATTGCAGGTTTCCGGACCCTGGACATCCTCGATCATCGGATTGAAATCGTTGGTCGGATGGAAGTGTTCCCGGACGCTGTTGCCGCCAATGGTTACCGAGCGTTTCAGTGTCACATTATCCCAGAAGAATTCGGCGGCGCGGTTCCAGTCCGGATCGTTTTCAAGATCGGCAATACGTTTATAGCCGATCACCTTCGGAATCTGGGTGTTGGCATGCTTTCCGGTCAGTTCATCGTGCTGGGCAACCAGCGGATCGAGAATCTGGTGGTGCGAGAAGCGGCGGGCCAGCTCCATGTATTTTTTATCGCCGGTGATCGCGGCCACATCGGCGAAGGTTTCATTCAGGCCTCCGTGTTCGCTGATCAGCATTTGCTGGACCTGTTCGTCGCTGAGATCTTTCGTGATATCAATCATCCAGTCGGTCAGGGCGATCAGCATTTCCTTCGCATCTTCATTTCCGCCGAAAAGATACGCATCGCGCAGGCCGGCGTAGGTTTTATGAATGTTGTAAAGCGGAACCCAGCGATCGTTCAGGCCAAAGCCGTTGGCCCGGATTTTTCCCGCCTTGATTTCCGCCCACATGGAGGCCCCGTTCGGGATGCCGCCGACATAGCCGTTCCCGTTTTTTTCCTGAGCCTTCTTCAGCTGGTCGATCATATCATCGAGCCGCGATTTCATCCGCTTGTCGCCGGTGGAGGCATACATCATGGACAGGGCTGAGAGATAGTGCCCTCCGATGTGGCCGTCGAGTCCATCGCTTTCCCAGTTGCCATAATTTTCCTTTTTGGCGTGGAGTCCGGCATCTTTCAGGAACGGGGCCAGCAGACGGTCCTCGTCCAGTTCCAGAATATAGTCCACATCGACCTGTTCGGCCTGTTTAAAGGGACCGTCGAGCAGTCGCACATCCTTCAGGTCAAACGCCGTCAGGTTTTCCTGAGCTATCGCCTGTAGGGAAATCATAAGAATCGTTGAGATCATCACTGTTTTTTTCATGTCAAAGCCTTCCATATGTCGCCACCCGAAATAGGCTTTTGCGACTTTTGCAATACCGTTAGTTAACAACATAAGCGCCATGAATACAATTATTCGGCCAAATTTCCGGCGTTTTTAAATCTGTTCGATATTGCTGGCAGAGTTGATAGGCGGTTTTTCGCTTGTTACAACAGAGGCCGACGCCAGCGCGGCCTGCAAAAGAGAGGATCAGAGATGAAATACAGTGGGATGACAGTTATAGCGGCAGTAAGCCTTTTCGGGTTTTCGATGTACTCCGAAGCGGTTGCAAAGGCGACGGTTGAGGTTGATTATGATCATGGCAAGGCAATCAGCCCGCTGCTGATGGGCGTTTTCTATGAAGACCTGAGCTATGCGGCCGACGGCGGCCTTTATGCGGAGCTGATTGAAAACCGTTCGTTCGACTATTCCGCCGCCGAGGGCCGCGGCTGGAATGCGCTCTCGTTCTGGAATCTTGAAACGCGTGGAGGCGGCGATGGCCAGATGATCAGCGATTCCGCCGATCCGATCCATCCGAATAATCCGCTCTATCTGGTGCTGGGCATCCGGAATCCGGGCGAAGGTGTAGGTGTGATCAATCATGGCTATGGCGGCATTCCGCTGAAGGCGGGAGAGGCGTATGACTTTTCGGTGTTTGCGCGCCAGCTCTCCAGTCCGGCGTCGCCCCTGACGGTGCTGCTCGAAACGAAGGATGGAAGCGAAGTGCTGGCGCAGGCCGAGTTTCCGGCAATCACCTCTTCCTGGAAAAAATATACGGCGGAGCTCTCTCCGAATAAGACGGTGGATGATGCGCGTCTTGTCCTGCTTGCGCACGGAAAAGGGCGCATCGGGATCGATATGGTTTCGCTCTTCCCGCGCAATACCTTCAATAACCGGCCGAATGGATTGCGTGCCGGTCTGGCGCAGGCGATTGCCGACATTAAGCCGCGCTTTATGCGTTTTCCCGGCGGCTGCCTGGTGCACGGCGACGGCATCGACAATATGTATAATTGGAAAAACAGCATCGGTCCGGTGGAGCAGCGCAAGGGGCAGCGCAACATCTGGCGCTACCACCAGAGCCTCGGTCTCGGCTATTTTGAATATTTCCAATTCTGCGAGGATATCGGCGCCGAGCCGCTGCCGGTGGTGCCGGCCGGCGTAAGCTGCCAGAATTCCGGCGCGAGTGTCTCCGGCGCGTGGGGACAGGGGCAGCAGTGTGTGGCAATGGCGGATATGCCGGCGTTTATTCAGGATATTCTCGACCTTATCGAGTGGGCCAACGGGCCGGCCGATTCCGAATGGGGCGCCAAACGCGCCGCAGCCGGCCATCCCGAACCGTTCGGCCTGAACTATCTCGGCGTCGGAAACGAGGATGCCATTACGCCCGGCTTTGAGGAACGCTTTGAAATGATCTACAAGGTGCTCAAGGAAAAGCATCCGGAAATCACCATTGTCGGGACAGTCGGTCCGGCGCCGGATGACGACGATTATCGGAAGGGCTGGGACGTTGCGCGCCGGCTGAAGGTCGATATGGTAGACGAGCACTGCTACCGCTCGCCGCAATGGTTCTGGGATAACCTCAACCGGTGGGATGCTTATGACCGCGATGCCTCGAAAGTTTATCTCGGTGAATGGGCCGCGCACGATCAGGGCAAAAAATCCACCCTGCGTGCCGCGATTGCGGAAGCCGCCTACTGGACGGCGATGGAACGAAATGGCGATGTCGTCAGTATGGCATCCTATGCGCCGTTGCTGGCACGCAACGGAAATACGCACTGGACGCCCGACCTGATCTTTTTCAGCAACACGGAGGTCTTCCCGACCATCAGCTATCAGGTGCAGAAGCTGCTCGGAAATAACGGCGGCGACATCTATCTGTCGACCGCATGTTCCGATGTTGAAGGGCGGTTTTCCGCATCGACGGTCAGAGACAGATCCAGCGGCGACACGATCATCAAGCTGGTGAATGGCGAGAGTGATTTCCGATCGGTGCAGGTCAAGCTCAACGGTCAGATCGGGATTCTGCCTCCGGCCCTCAAAACGGTGTTATCGGGCGCGAACCCGGATGCCGTCAACTCAGGACGCGGCGCGGCCGCCGGAGATATCGTTCCGGTTTCGGAAAAAATACGCGTGGCTTCCTCGTTTGACGTTCGGCTCGAACCGAACTCCCTGACGATCATCCGGATATCCGGGAAGTAATGGCTTGCCCGATATCAGCGCGCTGAATCGAGCATTGATGCTCTGCGCCGGATTTATGCGGCGTTATAACAGTTGACGCTGCGTAATCAACGGTTTCGGTCAAAACATGCTTCGACATATTGCCGAATTCGGTCCTTCGCTTTCAAGGACCCGGCATAACTCAGGTGATCATCGTCGACATACAGGACGTCATGGGAATCAAGGACCCATACCCGGCCGCCATCCAGATACAGATCGGATATGGGAACCTTGGTACAGTTTGGATGATCGGCGACTATCCGGTCTAACAATTCCATGCCCCGTCGGTACTGATCGGTATCGGCGCAGGCAACGTACTTTTTGACCTGATCTTCCGGTAGCACATGAAGGTATGTCAGATACTGAGGTGTGTTCTTGTCCTCAAAATAGAGTTCGGGCGGTTGCTCAATGCACAGAACCTGCGATCCGAGACCGCCGATATAGCGAAGCAGGTCCTCGGTCTCCTTCTGCGATCCGATGTTTTCCCAGCGGTCCACAATAATAACCAGCGACGGCCTCCAGGTCTCTAGGCAGCGTAACCGCGCCTGATCGAAGGCCTGTTTTTCTTCGGCCGTGAAAAACAGGCTGCCCTCGCCGGTGTTTTCGGGAGGAATCGGGAAAAACGCCGACGTGCCATCCGCACAGAAGAACGAAATGGATCGGGAATCCTCCTGTGCAATTTCATCGAGCACTTTCGCCCACATTTCCGAGTGGGAATCCCCCAGCACCACGATGTCCGGATTCGGGGGGCCATATATTTTCAGGATTCCTTCCTGCGCATAGGCGTCCTCTGCGAATCCGTCTTCATTGAACAGTACGGTGATTCCGGTCATGCGCTTCTGAACGGATTCCGGCCATATGAAATGAGGGTCGACACGGTAGCGGTTTCCGTACCAGACCGTTTGATTATAGGCGGCGGTATCTTCCGAGTACGTGCCGCGCTTCAGGTAATACGAATATCCCGATCCCACCAGGAGCAGCAATAGTGTCACGGGTACCATCCGATTATTCCGGCGGGTTGGAATCTCGATAAATCGGTACGATAAGATCGAGACCGCGAAGATGGCTGTGAGCAGAAGAGCCGGATGAATAGCCTCTCCGTTCTTCTGCGCCAGCTGTCTGGAATAAACCAGCAGCGGCCAGTGCCACAGATAGAGTGAATAGGAAATCCTGCCTATATACACAACGGGGGCGGCGGAAAGCAGGCGCGTGACCATATCGGTCGTCCCGCCGGCAAAGGCGATGACCAGCACGGTGCCCAGAACCGGAATAAGCAGCAGGGAAGAGAGTCCATCCCTGCCGCCGGGAAAGATGCAGCAGATGAGAACTGCAACCAGTCCGGCCGCAGAGAGCAGTCGATAAGTGGGCAGGGGTTGTTTGGCCCGGAAACGGATCACGGCCAGCAGGGCGCCGATCCCCAGCTCCCAGGCGCGAAATGGCAGAAGATAAAAGGTTGCGGCCGGATGCGTTCGGATGCCCACAAGAAAGAGCAGAGCACTGCCCAGGACAACCAGAAGCAGAACCCACGCAACCCATTTACGAAAGAACCGGAGGGATAGATAAATGAACAGAGGAAAGATGAGGTAAAACTGCTCTTCCACAGACAGTGACCACGCGTGCAGAAAAGGCGATGTTTCAGCCAGCGGGCCCCAATAGTTTCCTGAAACCATCCACTGGCTGAAGTTCGCGAACGAAAGCAGCGTAGCCAGACCCTGTAATCCCAGATTGTTGATTTCACCCTTATACAGAATCACGTTTCCCGCAACGAGCGTGGTCAGCGTCATGGCCAGCAGGGCAGGAAGGATGCGTCGGATCCGGCGCAGCCAGAAGTTGACGAAACGGAATGCTCCCTGATCCTCCTCATGCAGAATGATCGAGGTGATCAGGAATCCTGAGATTACAAAAAAAACGTCAACGCCAACATAGCCGCCGGGAAGGATTCCCTGATTGATGTGAAAGAGAATAACCGCGATCACCGCCACGGCCCGTAATCCATCAATTTCCGGCCTGTACCGTATCGAACTCAATCGGTAGCTCCGGCGATCAAATAGTGAGAATCTGACTGGGTCACAAATAACTCTCGGAGGGATAAATTACATATGCACACAAATCCGACGGCTCGTTAAAATACCGAATAAAACTACGGGTTTCTGTTTGGCTCCTCTTCATAATAAGGCCGTACTATTCAGTCGCTTCATCCATAATACAACTCATTCCGCGGAGAGATTTCTGCGCACTCTGGCGGCACAAATGCCTATCAATTGGCCGGTTTTAAGGGGCCATGTCGCGCTCCTTTTAGTGCACCGGCGATTAAATATTGTGATTCGAAGGGGGGCGAGTAATGGCTGCACACGAAGTAAGGCCGGCCCGCAGGGACGGCAGCGAGGCGGCAACAAACACGATAATAGGCACCTGCCTCTTTGTGCCTTTTGGCGTTCTTCGTGGCAATCCTCACAATATATAGCTGCTGCATCTATAATGGATGGTAACGGGTGACGCCGGCTTAAGCGTTTCTACCATCTCCGTTATACTTCGATGGAACTACAAAGAAGATTCCATTTTCGCTGCGCTCCGATTCCTTGACAAAGGATTGATAAAGGACATTCCTCGGAGTCTAAGCGGATCGTGTATCATGCAAAGTGTGTTTAAGCAGTGGGTGTGTTGCATGGTTAATGCATTATGTTTAAGACATACATTCACGTCGTTATTGCATTTCTAAAAAAAATAAAAATATATTCCAGAAAACTAGTGGTGTAATAAAATATACTATCAAAAAGTTTGAAATTGTATAATTTCTGTGTGCTGTTCGTGGTGGCACCAGTGGAGCGGCTGTCGTATTGACATTTCGTGTTCGAGTATTGGAGTCGCGAGATATAAAGGGGGAAGCATGTCGAGAATCGCTTTGCTGAAGATGAAGTCGTTTCATATTTTGATCGGAATTATCCTGATTGTTGGTGCCGGAATGGCCATTGCCGTTGATTCCGATGGCGACGGAATGAGTGATGTCTATTCACGGTTTTTCCGGATCGATCCGTCGAGTGGAATGGATAACTGCGATACGGATTCGTTGGTAAACCGTCAGGAGGCGTTGCTATGGACCGATCCGCGTGCGGCAGACACCGATACGGACGAGCTGAATGATGGATCTGACAGTAATGCGCTCAGTAGGGCAGTAATGTGGTGGGGTTCTCCCGATTTTACGCTGGGCGATGAATATTTCTACACCGGCCCCGACTGGTGGCTGGGTGCGGGGAAGGCCGGCGGTAGCTGGCTGGCCGACGGCGGCTGGCAGGTTTCGTCCAACGAGCAGGGCATCCTCTACATTGATGTGGATCGCTCACTGGTAACCAACAATCTGATGCTGAATCTTATGCATGACAATGCAGTAGGCAGCCTGGTCTACCTTGGTCTGACGGACTGTTGCGAGGGGATGGTTGCTGCGGATTTGTATGGCGACCTTACGTCGGATGACGGTACCCGGATTCTAAGTCGCTATATGCTTCCTTTGGCGGAATATCCAGCTGCGTCCCGCATTATCATTGATGCAACTGCCGGGGGTTTCCCTTATACGGTCTGGGCTTCTACGCTTTACGAGGATGCGGATGCCGACGGTCTTGACGCAGATCAGGAGGTTCAGTTCGGGACGCTGGACACGAATCCGGATTCCGATGGAGATGGGTTGATTGACTATGTTGAGATCTTCTCTGTCGGAACGGATCCGCTTAATTCGGACACGGATGGGGATGGTTTTTCTGATGCGAAGGAATTCTATGAGCTGGGCACTTCTCCGACCGTTCCCATGTGGCAGGAAGGGGGGCTTTCCGGGATGATGCAGTCGGAACGATGGGAAACAATATTCGGCGGAACGATGGGCTGGTTGTTTGGATCGGATTTGTTTGGCGGTGATTCAGCCAAGGTGCTCTGGACGTCGGATTGTGAACTTCCGGAGAATCAGGGGCGCTATTACGGTCTCCGCATGCGTGGGACGATAACTGCACCAGCTGCCGGGACGTACACCTTCTATCTTACCGGGGATGACGTTGCTCAAGTATGGATCTCTGATGACGAAAGTCCTTATAACCGCCGACTGTTCCTCGAATTGAGAAACTGGACTGCCTTCGAGGATCTCGCCGACCCGGATGCCGTCTGTGCACGTATGGAACTTGCCAGCAATCAGACCTGTTATGTGGAGGTGTTGTTAAAGCAGGATCGGGGAGGCGATCATGTGTCTCTCTGGTGGACCCGTCCGGGGGAACAGACACCTGAAATCGTCGGTTCGCAGTATCTGCATTCGTATGTTCAGCCGCAGGATGATGCGGATATGGATGGTCTTCCCGATGATTGGGAGCTCGCGCATGGTCTGGATCCGGAAGACGGTTCTGGAGGTGGGTATCGCGACAGTGACGGAAATGGGCTCATGGATATTGAGGATTATCAGTTTGAACTTAATCCGATCCGGAGCGGTTATCCCGGAAAGCTGTTGGCGGAGCGCTGGGGTGGTTTTTTAGGTGAAACGATGCTCTCTTTGGTGGATTCGGATCTTTTTGGCGGTGATCCTGATTTTCTGTACTGGACTGGTGCCTGCGAATTTCCGCAAAGCAAATGGAGCCGATATGGCCTGCGCATGCGGGGAACCATCAGAATGCCGGTCGATGGACGCTATTCTTTTGCACTGACCGGCGATGACGTTGCGCAGGTTTGGATGTCCGGTGATGAAAATCCCTACAATAGACAGTTAATTCTCGATCTCGATAGCGCTACAGCTTTCCGCGATCTGTCCGATCCGGATGTTCCGACTGTGGAGATGGAGCTTCCCGGTAATCAGGTCTGTTATGTGGAAATTCTTCTGAAAGAAAGCTCCGGAGGAGATCATGTGTCGCTTTGGTGGAAACGGCCGGGCAGAGAACACTATGAGGTCATCGGTTGGGAATATATCAGCAGTTATGTCCAGCCGAATGATGATGCCGATGCCGATGGCCTGCCCGATGCATGGGAGGCTGCTGTCGGTCTCGACGCTCAAAGTGGAGTCGGCGGGGGGTATCAGGACAGTGATGGAGACTGGTACAGCGACCTTGCTGAATACCAGAATGGAACAGATCCGCTGGATCCGGACTCCGACGATGACGGACTGATTGATGCGGTGGAACGCACAATCACCGGAACATCCCCTGGCAGTCCCGATAGCGACAGCGATGGAATTGGTGATCTGGAGACGCTGGTTTCCCTGAATGGAGCCCAAACCGGACTTCGGCACGATGGACACTATATGTCGGTCTGGAGCACAGTCGGTGATTCCGTGCAACTATCCGGAATGCTGGGTAGTGTGAAGAATGCCTACGTAACATATCTTATGGATACCCCTATCGCCGGAATGGGGCAGGTTGATTTGCATGTTTCCTTTCCGAACGGAAGGCCGACGTTGAATAACTGCCCAAGTGTACGCTTCTCGATCGACGGAAATACTGCAGCCCCTGTCTATGCAACATTAGGCAAGGACGGCAATCTTGTTTATTCGTTGATCACTCCATGGCTTACGGTCACCAACGCTGATTATGACGGAACCGGTGTCTACAACTTCCGCCTCTTCCATCCCAACGAAGAATCTGCCTCCGTGTGCCATACATATGTGGCGTATCAGGACGGACAGTTAATCGGTGAGATCTTTGGCGGAAAGCAATAAGGATAAGCTAAAAATGATAAAGATGATTGCTCTTGAGAGATATATGATGAAGAAACAAGCTAATTATATATTATGCCTATGGTTTACGTTAGCAATCCTTGTGCTTTTTTGCTGTGGTCATGCAGTGGCTGGCTGCAATCTCGCTAATAGTGGTTCCGTTGTTGTAACTATTAGTTCGTTCAGTAGAGTGGCTCCTGGATCGGAGACTTCTGTTACTATCACAACTAGTCCAGCAACTTTACCTTCTGGTGAATCAATCACGCTTACTCTCTCAAGAGTGTCAGGAAGTGAAGGATCTGCAATATTTGTATCCACAGAAAATACAGTACGTACTATCACTGGAACGACCACTGTAAAGTAAGCGTTCCGTATAGCACCTCTTGTTGAAATCATCGTAGACGTCGTAGGCTTCGACCTATGACTTATCCAACATCTACGAC